>CAZMDV010000116.1:0-8020 GCA_964564875.1 uncultured Salinivenus sp. | reverse complement strand
ATCACGCGTCCCAGTTGTCATCGACCGGGGTAGGGATTATCTTTCCACCGAATCAGGTGCCCTCACCCGAACCGGAATCCCCGTGTCCTCAGACGTGCGCGTTGCCATGTGGTCGGGACCGCGCAATATCTCGACGGCGCTGATGCGGGCGTGGGAGACGCGCTCCGATACGGTCGTCGTCGACGAGCCGCTCTACGCGCACTACCTGCAGGCGACAGGCCGCGAGCACCCGGGCCGCCCCGCCATCATCGACGCCTACGAGACGGACTGGCACCGGGTAGTTGACCGCCTGACGGGGTCGGGGCCACCCGACGCGTCGATCTTCTACCAGAAGCACATGGCGCACCACCTCCTCCCCGAGATGGGAACCGACTGGGTTCTCGATCTCCGCAACGCCCTCCTCATACGGGAGCCGTCGGCGATGCTGACGTCGCTGGTGGAGGTGCTGCCGGAGCCGACCCTCGCCGACACCGGCCTGAAGCAGCAGTGGGGCCTCTTTGAGACGCTCCACACCGCCACGGGCACGATCCCACCTGTGCTGAGCGCTCGCGACGTGTTGACGGATCCCGCGGCTGCGCTTCGCGCACTCTGCGAGGCACTCGGGGTACCATTCCGCGAGACGATGCTGTCGTGGGAGCCGGGGCGCCGCGAGAGCGACGGCCTCTGGGCGGAGTACTGGTACGACGCCGTAGAGCAATCGACCGGCTTTCGGCCCTATGAGCCCAAAGACGCCTCCGTCCCTGACCGGCTTCAGGACCTCCTGGCCGAGTGCTACACCTACTACGACCGTCTACACGAGCACCGTCTGATGAAGCACACGGCGTAGGGCCCCACCCGCTTCTCTCTTTTCTCCCACCACCTCTCACCTTCCCGTGAAGCAAAACTTCGACGACCGAAATCGCGATCTCATCGTGAACGTGAACGGCGATCTCACCCATCGGGACGAAGCCGGGGTGAGTCCGTTCGATAGCGCCGTGCAGGGGGGCGACGGCGTGTGGGAAGGACTGCGGCTGTACGACGGACGCATCTTCCGACTCATTCCTCACCTCGACCGCCTCCAGAATTCCGCGAAGGCATTGAGGTTCGACGCGATTCCCTCGCACGAGACGATCATTCACGAGCTACGGCGTACGCTCGACGCCAACGACATGCGCGACGGCGTTCACGTCCGTCTGACACTCACGCGGGGAGAGAAGACCACGTCGGGCATGGACCCGCGGTTGAACCAGTCCGGCCCGACGCTGATCGTGCTGCCGGAGTACAAGTCGCCGGTCTACGACAAGAGCGGGCTTTCCTTCGTCACGAGCTCCATCCGCCGCTTTCCACCGGACTGCCTCGACCCGAAGATCCACCACAACAACCTGCTCCAGTCGATCCTCGCCAAGATCGAGGCGAATCACGCTGGGGCCGACGCCGCGCTCATGCTGGACCGGGACGGGTTCATCGCTGAGGGCCACGGCACCCACGTCTTCATCATGGAGGGCGAGACCGTCGTCACCGGCACCACGAAGGCGTGCCCGGAGGGCATCACGCGGCAGACGGTGCTCGACCTCTGTGCCGCGAACGACATCGACCACGCGGTGCGCGATGTGTCGGTAATGGAGGCCTACCGCGCCGACGAGATGTTTTGCACCGGCACGATGGGGGAGCTGGCGGGCATTACGACGCTGGACGGGCGCCCCATCGGTGACGGAACAGTCGGGCCTATAACGCGGCGCCTGTCGGCGCTCTACCGCGAGGAGACCGCGACCAGTGGCTACGCGCTGTGGGACGAGGAGACATCGACGGAGTAGGATCGGTCCCTAAATCAAGACGCGTCGTTCGTACTCGTGGCGGCCCCTGAATTTTCTCTTCCCCGTCCCCGTTCACGGCGCGGCCCAGTCAGGCCCTGAGGGGTCACTCGCCGACGCGCCCGCCGGCCACAAAAAAGTCGTCCTGCCGCCACGCACAGTCCACGTCCGTGAAGCCCGCCCGCTCCATGGCTTTGAGCTGTGGGTAGAGCGGGAGCGTGCCCACGTGATCCCCGATGAGGCAGTGTCCGCCGGGCCGGAGCGGTTCGTGGACGCTTTGGAAGAGCAGCTCGTAGCGCGACTCGGCCTCGGCCGGGTCCACGTCGTGCCCCACGATAGCGTGGAGGGCCAGCGAGGCCACGACGAGGTCGTACGGCCCGCCCGGAAGGGGCGCCCCGTCGGTGGGGACCGCCACTCGGAGCGGCTCCGCGTGGCGGGTGAGCTGCCCCACCTTCTCCTGAGCGATGGCGAGCAGATCCGGGTCTTCGTCGAGCAGCACGAACTCCACCTGCGGGTAGGCGTCCAGGACCGTGGCGGCGGCGTTGCCGGTGCCACAGGCGAGGTCGCAGACGTCGGCGCCCGGCGGAAGTGGGGGCAGGGCCATCGCTAGCTCCTCCAGCATGGGGATCGCCTGCGGCATTCGGCGCTCCAGGTGAATGTCGTACCAGCGCCCGTCGTCCCAGTGGCCGCCTTCGCGGTCAATGTTTCCTTTCCAGCTTGGCAAATCGCTCATAGAGAGGTGGGGGACGGAACCGCCCAGCGTACCGACACTATCGCGCCGCAGGGCTCCCGTCGTGTCCTTTTTTGTAGATTCCGCTTTCATTGACGTGGCCGACGTAGCGGCCGAGGATGGTGACTTCCTCGAACACGTCGGGCTGGATGTGGATGTCGTCGTACTCCGGATTGCACGGCTGCAGGCGGAGCCCCTCTTTGCCATGGTACACCCGCTTCAGCGAGGTTTCGCCGTCGTAGAGCACCGCTCCGATGCCACCCTCCGGAATGTCCTCGTCGACGAGCAGCACATAGTCGCCGTCGCGGATGTTGGCCCCGCGCATGGACTGCCCCGACACGCGAATGGCGAAGATCTCGTCGAGATTCGGGAAGAGCAGGTCGAGCGTGATGGTGCCGAGGTCGGCCTCAACGGCCTCCTGCAGGGTCCCGGCCGAGATGATGCCCTTCACAGGGATGCCCCGCCCCTCCTGCTCCTGGTGGCGCTCGGCAAGGTGGTAGCCCTGGTCGTCGCGCGTGAGGTGCCCCTTGCGGTGGAGGGCCTTCAGGTTTTGAGTTACGCTGTTGGGCGAGTTATAGCCGAAGTGATCGATGATTTCCCGGTAGGTCGGCCAGACGCCCGTCTCGTGCGTGTGATCGATGAGAAACTGGAGGAATTCGTGTTGCTTGGCGGTGAGCTTTTTCCGACCCATGACGGAGGCAGGCGGTAGCGCACAGCTGATGAACGGTGGCGCCGGCTTCCTCAACGGGCACCGGCCGACCCCGACTACATATATTCCACACAGTAAGAGTATCGAGGAGCTCGGACAAGGTCAAACCCCCGCCGCGTCGCTGCCCCGCTCAATCTGCGCGATCACCGATCGGCTGCGGTCCGGGTAAGCATCGTCGAACTGATAACGGAGAAAGTCGCGCACGAGGGCCTCCACCTCGCGCCGAACCGGAGGGGTCATCTCCAGGCGCATTACCGTGTCGAGGTCGGCCCGTGCGCACACGGCATAGGCCCGGAGGGCGGCCCGCGAAGCGCGGCGGGGCTCTTCCGGGGCCGCTTCCCGATCGCCGTCGGGATACACCCCTCCATCGGCAAGCGACAGCAGCCCCTCCTCCCCCGTTACCGCCTCCACCCGATCGCGCTCGATGGCCGGAGCCACGCCCAGCATCCGGGCCAACTGGAGCTGGACATACGGCCACAGATTGGTCACGCGGGAGGCCTTCGCGTTTAGACGCCGCAGCGCCCGGACGAGGAGTGCAAACACGTCGGGCTGCGGATCTTCCGTCTCCATGAGGGCATCGACGAGCTCCACGATGCGTAGCCCCACCGTAATGCTCGTCAGGTCGCGCCGAAGCCGGTGAAACGACTCGACGTGACTGCTCTCGGTTAGGGTCTGCAGGGTGCGGGTGGGCTTGAAGTAGAATACCACCTGCGTGTACGCCATGGGCTGGAGGGTGGCCCCGAACGAGCTCTTTGGGCGCCGCGCCCCCTTGGCCATCACGCCAAGTTTGCCCTTTTTCCGCGTGAACAGGGTGACGATCTGGCTCGTCTCGCCGTAGTCGAGGCTCCGCAGGACGACGGCCTCGGTCCGAATGATGGAGCGCTGCGCCATGAGTAATCTCGTGGGCCGGTGCGGTCCGGAAAAGGAAACTGCATGCCGGGCGACGGTGCAACCGCCTTATTGGAGGCGTATCGCGTATTTCGTATTGCGTATGATTGAAGAAAACCCTTACGCAATACGCACTACGGAATACGCACCACGATCAACTTCCCGCCGCCTTCCGCTTCGCGACTTAGACGTTAGATTTCAGGAACGAATGTGTCTTCCCCAATACAACAGGGTCTTCCGCATTGTGCCGGTCGCCAAAGATCACCGTTCCGCCATGGTCTGGCTCTACCGACTGCAACAGCGGCTCTCGATCACACGTCACGAAGGCCTCGCGGTCCTGACGCTCGCCACCCTCTTCCTTCTGGGCCTCACGGTGCGTCACGTCCAGAAGCAACAAGTATCGCCCCTGGCCGTCGATTCCCTCGTCGCGCAGCCGGCCGCGGACTCTGCCGCTCCAGCCTCCCCCGGCCCGACCGCCTCGTCTCCCTCTCCCTCCGCGAAAAACCCGATCAATTTAAACACGGCCTCCCGTGACGCCCTGGAAGCCCTGCCCGGCATTGGGCCTGCCCTGTCCAAGCGCATCCAGACATACCGATCGACCCAGGGCTCTTTTCAGCGGGTTAAGGAGCTCAAGCGCGTGAGCGGCATCGGACCAAAAACGCTGGCCACCCTCCGACCGATGGTTCGCGTCACCCCCTCCGAGGATTCGTCGGGGTAGAGCACGTTTGCCCCACTACGGGTCGGGAGGGTTCGAGGTCGTGTCGTCCCCCGAGGTGCGCTCGTTCTCCCCCGGAGCGTCCGTTCCGTTCGTAGCGGTTTGTTGTTGCTCATGCATCCGTTCAGCGAGGGCCTCCGGCGTCCAGTCTTCAGCCACCTCCTCCTCCCGATCGAGAAACCGCGAGATCGGCACGAGCAGCAGGGCCGCCAGCAGGGCGAACCCGACCAAAGTGCCCACAATGATGGGCAAATACTTGGGGTCGAAGAGCGGTGACGCGTCCATAAGGGTGGGGATCCCCCTCTGTACGACGAGCCAATGAATAGGGAGTGTGTATAATACGAGCCGGGGATTGCAGGTTGTGAGGTCCGAGTTGTGTGACGCAGATTTCTCTGGAAAAGAGACCTCCACCGTCTCCTCGCTCGCCGGGCGCCTCTGTGGCGGGTTCGTCCAACCTGCCAGCGGTGTGTCCGTTCGACGTTTCGATCGTCCTATCACGAATCCCATTCCGAATACATCAGTGTAACGTTTGGGGTAGGATCATCTGGCCAGCTGTCCCCATGGCAATTCCACTTTCATGATGGAGGACCAGTTTCACCACCCTTTGGGGCAAAAATTCCGAGCGCCCATGCGCCCCGATTCGATCTGCCCGTCCGAGGGAACAAAGCCCCAAACGCCTGACTTGGGCTCTGAAGTGCAACAACCCTGAGCCCCCCCTCGTTCGTCCGTTCTCATGCGAACTGTTCTCTTTGAGGTACGGCTATGTCCTCGTCCACCGACCTTTCTACAGAGTCCTCCGAGGCCCGTCTCCTCATCGCTGAGGATGATCCGGAGGTTGGAGACCACCTAGAGACGCTCTTCTCCCAGAAGGGATATGAGGTGCAGCATACGATTGACGGAGAAGACGCGTTGCGGGAAATTACGACCCTTCCCCCGTACGACCTCATTCTGCTCGACCTGAAACTGCCGGAGAAGGACGGATTCGAGGTGTTGCGCGAGGCGCGCCGGTCCGGGGTCGACTCGCCCGTCATCATTCTCACCGTCAGAGACGAACACAAGCACAAAATTCGAGGCTTCGACCTCGGGGCTGACGACTACGTCACCAAGCCCTTCGACATGGAGGAGCTCGTGGCCCGGGTGGAAGCTGTTCTTGAGCGGAGCGAGTCGGCCCTGCCTGACACCGGCGACGCGTACTCGTTCGGAGAGATCACCGTCTACTTCTCTGAGGAGAGCGTCACGAAGGAAGGGGAGGAAGTTGAACTTACCGACCTGGAGTTCGACATCCTAGAGTACTTCATCAGACACCGGGGCCGCACGGTGAGCCGCGAGCAGCTGCTTCGAGACGTATGGGGCATCAGCGGCGACGTCACCACCCGTACCGTCGACCGTCACGTGGCGTCGCTGCGCAAGAAAATCGAACCCACCCCCGGCGATCCCACCTACCTGGAGACCGTGTACGGCATCGGGTACAAATTCGTGGCCGAGGAAGACACTGAATCCTCGGCGCACTCCGCTTCAGGGGACAACTGACCTCCCGCTTCTTCCCTGGAGTGCACCCAAAGCCTCGTCAATCGAATTCAGGCTACGGGGTGAAGATGGGGGTGCTTATGCTCCACTGGGGACGCACCACCTCGTTGGACAGCGTGCCAGGCGTCGCCGTGAAGGTGCCCTCGATCGTCATCGACGGCGCCAAAGGCTCCAGAGTCGGTTGTGGCGGGTGGGGCAGATCCGTGGTGTCGCTCGGCGGCCCGTTATGTAGCGAATCGCGGAACGCCTCCATGTCGGCGCGGGATACACTGGCTTCGAACGCGGCATCGAGCGTAAAGGTGCCCTCTACGACCTCATCGTTGGCGGTCTCAACCATGACCGTGCCGGACTCTAGCGGATAGAAGTGCAGCGAGTCAGCGGTCTGGCGCCCGTAGCTGGCGGTAAAGAGCTCGTCCGGAAAGAACCCGGGCCCACAGGGACTGTCGCACTGGGCGTTTATTCCCACCTCGAAGGTCCCCGGCTCCAAGGGGCCGTCGGCCAGGTGCATGAACGAAAGGTCGTGGGTCACCGACTCCTCGTACTTCCCGGAGAGTTGGATGAGGGTGAGGGTCTTGCCAAACGGCCGGATGGGCAGCACAAAGACGCTCTGCTCGCTAAACGACAGGTTGCTACCCAGCGTAGCTTTCCCTTCGAGGGAGGCGCTGACCGGTGCACTCGCCGTCAGTTCGAAGTGTGACTCGAGCGTCGATTCGGGGCCGGTGCCGTCGCAGGCGGCGAGGAGCAGGGCGAGCGCAAAGACACCGAAACACAGAGAACGGCGCATGGCGATCACCATTCAACGCGATGTCGCAAAAGCACAACACGAATGGGCCGGTGGACCCGAGCTGCCCTCTCGCTTAGACAGCGGGGGTAACTTCTTGTGTACGTTTGTCATTCGAAAAAATGAAAGTAAAAGTTCCGGAATCGATGCTCACCTGCTCACCTTGAGGATCGACCTGAGCAGTGCCTGCAACGACGCGCAGCCCGATGCATTTGGACCCGTGTATATGGATCCGCCAGGACCACCCGCGCGGACGTTGGACACCGCGCGATCCGATTTTCATGAGCGTTGCTTGCAACCCATGAGATCGTATGCCTGCGGTTGAACGAGGTACGCTTACCACGCTCGACGTTAAGAAATTCGCGGACGACGGCACGTCGATCGCTGAGATCGACGGAGTTCCTGTGCACGTGGAAGGGGCCGTGCCGGGCGATCGGGTGAAGGCGTACATCTACGATACCTCTTCAGACCGGGCGACGGCAAAGCTCGACACGCTCCTAGACCCGAGTGACCTCCGCACTGAACCGCGCTGTCGGTACGCCGACGAATGTGGAGGATGCAAGTGGCAGCACGTCGACTACGACGCGCAACTCGACGCCAAGCGGCAGCACGTGGCGGCGGCGCTTGAGCACCAGACGGGGTTTGAGGGCGTGGAAGTTCGGACGACACTCGGGTCACCGAAGCAGTTCTTCTACCGCAACAAGATGGACTTCGACTTCAGCGCGGACCGCTGGCTCACGCGCCACGAGATCGACACGGGCAAAGAGTTCGACATGGACTTTGCCCTCGGCCTGCATGTCTCCGGCAACTTCTACAAGGTGCTCGACCTCCAGGAGTGTCACCTGCACTCGAAACTGAGTGCGCGGCTCGTCAACGGCAT
>CAZMDV010000115.1:0-8083 GCA_964564875.1 uncultured Salinivenus sp. | reverse complement strand
CGGGCGAGCCAGAGGGTCGAGGCCTCCACCTCGCGCGGCGGGACAACCGGGGCGGATGGGCCGCTCGCCTCGGAGGCGTTCGCCTCAGAGACGCCGACCGTTCTGGAGGGGACGACCGTTTCAGAAAAGCGGTCGGGGCCGGTGGGGCTGGCAGGGCCAGGACCGCTGGTGGAGGGGCGGGTCTCAGCCTGAGCATAGGCGGCGCGGAGGCGGTTGAGAGAGGCAGGTACAGGGGGGGGCTCGGCCATTTGTTCGAAGGAAGAGGGGGAGGCGTCTCGGGCATGGGAAAGGGCCGGTGTGCCCGAGGGAGAAAGGGGGCCGAGGGGAAGGGAGACGTGAGCGGCCGAGAGCACCAGGCTGCCGATGGAGGCACAGAGAATAGCAGTGCGCTTATTCATACTCTGGTGTGTGCTGTTCGAAAGTCATCGAAGCGGCAAAGGAGGGAGACAGAAGGGAGGCGCCTCGGAGGAAAATGCACGGCGAAAAACCGTCTCGTCGCAGACTCTCTACCATCACAGAACAAGTAACGACGATTCCCTATCTTAAGTTTCTAACAAAAGATTTCCGCTAAGCACTGAAAAGGTACGCACTTACGAGCGTATTTCTATTATTCACGTCCCATTATCGCCTATTTGACGGGTCATTCCCCGTTGCTTGACCGTTCCTCAGTACAGTCTTTATACAATGGAAGAAAGAGTAAAGCAAATGCCAGATAGCGCCTCTAACTTGAAGAAGACATGGAACGGACATCTCCCAGAATGCGAAAAATAGCACGCCATTCTGCGCCGCAGGAGGAAAGAAAAAAGTGTGGTGTAAGTCGGCCCCGAAAGCCATGATTCTTCCTGTTGGGGGGCCACAGACGAACATGACTTTTCCGCCCAACTTGACGTGATTGCGACACTCATGGCTGCACTCCGGATCCTGGCGGATGCGAATATTCCCTGTGTCGAAGAGGCATTCGGGCGGTTTGGGACCGTTCACAGAAAACCGGGGCGGGACATCGGTCCCTCGGACGTGGGGACGGCAGACGTTCTCCTAGTACGGAGTGTTACACCCGTAGGGCCGGACCTCCTGAGAGGGAGCGACCTGCACTTTGTGGGGTCGGCCACGATCGGGACGGACCATGTGGACCGGGCGTATCTTCGGGCGCGGGACGTTCCGTTTGCCCATGCCCCGGGGTCGAATGCCGATTCGGTGGCCGACTATGTGATCGCGGCGCTGCTGGCGCTGGCGCGCCGTCGCGGAGAGACGCTGCGGGGCAAAACCGTTGGCATCATCGGATGCGGCAACATCGGCGGACGCCTCGCCCGTCGGCTCCCGGCGTTGGGGATGACGGTGCTCCCGAACGATCCGCCCCGGGCCCGGGCCGCGGAGGCGGAGGGGCGCGCCCATCCGTTCGTGCCGCTGGATACGATGCTCGACGAGGCTGACATCGTGACGCTGCATGTTCCCCTCACCACCGACGGCCCCGATCCCACTCACCACCTCGTGGACGCGGCGTTTCTCGGGCGCCTCACGGGCGGGGCGTGGCTTCTGAATACGTCGCGGGGGCCGGTCGTGGACGGAGATGCGCTGCGGCGAGCGCGGACGCAGGGGGGGGTGAGTGCGGCGGCGCTCGACGTGTGGGAGAACGAGCCCGTTCCTGATCCCGCACTGTTAGAGGTCGTGGACGTGGCCACTCCGCACGTCGCCGGGTACGCGTACGACGGAAAGGTGCGGGGCACGAAAATGCTCTACGACGCGCTGTGTGAGCATCTGGGCGTGGAGCCCACCTGGGGCGGGACGGCGGCCCTCCGGCCGACTTCGAAGGACGAGTTGCAGTGTACACCCCCCGACCCGCGGTTGCCGACGACGGAGTGGCTCGACCACCTCGCCCGACAGGCCTATGACCTGCGGGCTGACGACGCGGCCCTCCGGGCGATCCTCAGCGATTCCCCAGAGGCGCGTGCAGACGCCTTCACGCGTCTGCGCAACGACTACCGACGGCGCCGAGAATTGCAAAAGCACTCACTCCCCCGCACCGCCGTTTCATCGGCGCACGTTCGGGCCGTCGACGAGGGACTGACGATCCAACTCGACTGAGGCGAGCGGCTACGACCGATAGCCGTAGGAGCGAAGGATGTTTTCCCGGTCGCGCCAGTTCTCCTGCACTTTTACGTGCAGGTTCAGGTAGACGGGGCTGTCGACGAACGCCTCAATGTCCTCCCGGGCCGTCATGCCCACTTTCTTGAGGGCCTTGCCGCCTTCGCCGATGAGGATGCCCTTGTGCGACTCTTCCATGACGACGATCTCTGCGTCGATGTAGTCCTTTTCTCCCTCGCCCCGCTCCTCGTAGGCCACGATGTTGACCTGGACAGAGTAGGGAATTTCCTGGTGGTAGAACTGGTACACCTTCTCCCGAATCATCTCGGCCACGAAGAAGCGCTCCGGATGCTCGCTGATCATTTCCTTCGGGTAGAAGGGAGGGCCCTCCGGAAGGGTGTCAAGGACGAGGTGAAGGAGCTTCTGGAGGTTAAAGCCCTCCTTGGCCGAGGTGGGCACCACCTCGTCAAAGGCCCGGAGCTCCTCGTAGGATTCGACGAGGGGGAGCACCTCCTCCTGGGGAATCAGGTCCATCTTCGTGAGAACGAGGAACGCCGGCGTGTCGCCAATCTTGTCGAGGCTCTGCGTATCCGGCTCCTCCTGGGTGGCCTCGTGCAGGAAGAGCAGAAGATCGGCGTCCCGAATGGCGCCCCGAACCTGCCCCATCATCGACTCGTGCAGCGCATACCGAGGCTCGATGATGCCCGGGGTGTCGAGGAAAATGACCTGGTGCTCGGGGCTTGAATGAATCCCAATGACGCGGTGCCGGGTGGTCTGCGGCTTCTTCGTGACGATCGACAGCTTTTCGCCGAGCAACGCGTTCATCAGCGTGCTCTTCCCCACGTTGGGCTTGCCCACGATGGCCACGTAGCCGCTGGTGTGGTCGTCGGGAATGTCCTCAAAAAGCGGGTCGGAGTGCTCCATGGAGTCGCCGAGACGGAAAGAAGAAGGCGTATATCAAAAAATTCTACGGCTGCAAACCCTTCACGGTTGCACGCATGTCGCGCACGGCCTGGTCCATCCCCACGAGAATGGCGCGGGCCATCACGGCGAATCCGATGGACACCTCGGCGACGTGAGGCACCACTTCACGGAAGAGGGGGAAATTCCGATAATCGAGTCCGTGGCCGGCGTGCACGCGGAGCCCTGCCTCGTGGGCGGCCTCGGCTCCGGTGGCGAGTCGCTCGGCCTCCTCGCGGCGGGCGGCCTCGGTGGGCGCCTCGGCGAAGTCGCCGGTGTGGAGCTCGACGCAGTTGGCCCCAACCTCGGCGGTGGCCTCAATTTGCGACGGAATCGGGTCCACGAAGAGGCTCACCTGTGTCACCCCCGCGTCGTAGAGGCGTGCCGTCACAGCCTTCAGGCGCTCGCGGTGGGCTCTCACGTCGAGGCCGCCCTCCGTGGTAACCTCTTCCCGCCGCTCCGGGACCAGTGTTGCCAGGTCCGGAACCACGTCGCAGCAGATGGAGACAACCTCCTCCTCCGTCGAGAGTTCGAAGTCGAGCTTGCCCTGCACGGTCTCGGACAGAAGCCGCACGTCGCGCTCCGTGATGTGGCGTCGGTCCTCCCGGAGGTGGAAGACGATGCCGTCCGCCCCGGCGTGCTCGCAGCGGGCGGCGGCGTGCACCGGGTCTGGGAACGTCTCCTCGCGAGCATTGCGGAGGGTGCCAACATGGTCGACGTTAATGAGGAGATTGATCACAAGGGAAGGGCTTGAGTTGACCGAAGGAATTACAGATCGGTCGATTCCAACACGGGGGCCCTAGCTTTGTTTTTCAAGAGACGGTCAGAGGTCCCCCTTGGGACGTGGAGAAACGCAAGCCCTCCGTACATTCTCGCCCTCAGGGCCGGCGAACTGAGGGCAGAATCCATCCATCACCGTTGAAATGCAATAGGGTGCAGGAGAGAGCAAAGCGGTTGTACGCCCAGCCGCCATAAAAAAGTGGGGGCTCGCAAGCTCCGCGCCCCCAACCCCATGCGCGTGAGAGTTTGGGCGCGTGGCGCGGACGATGCCGTCGTGGAACGACCTCCTGTCTGGAAGACCGTCGTAAGATGCGCGGGGAATTGCATTTCGTAAAGAGGCCTCCTATTTTCGGGGCAGTCGGTACAAATCCGCCCTCACCCAACCCTCACCGGTACTCTGGCGGAATTATCCGCTCATTGGCTACCTACCACTTTGAGTCAAGGACGCTCCCAAAAATCCATCAACTCATCTCCCGACAGCCATCGGGACTTTGATCTCTCCGGGGGAAGCTTACTGTATTCTAGGGAATCCGCGACAGCTCTCGGGATAACAGGCTCCAGTCTGGGATTTGGGAGCTTCATTCTCATTGGAGACGAAAGCGATAGGTGGCTAATCCGCTCATTTTTTCGTCATCACGAACGAACGGCTCACCATGGCTACGAGTAGTGGAACGATTCAGACTGTCATTCAGGTCATCCTGGGGATCGTAATCATCGGGCTCGCGTACTTTCTCTATCAGTCGGTTACCGAGCCGTACGAACGTATCGAGCGGAAGCAGGAAATTACCGAGCAGACGCGGGCCCGGATGGCAAACATCCGGACGGCTCTCGTCGACTATGAGCGGGACAGTGCGTCCTACCCGGACTCCCTAGACCTCCTGCGGCAACATATTCGCGACGATTCTCTTCTGGCTACCCGGCAAGACAGCATCTTCGGCGGCCCGATCAACCTCGATTCGCTCTTCTACTCGCCCCGGACGAGCAAGCGATTCCAGTACACCGTCAGCGACACGGGGCGGGTCGAGACGTACCTTCTTGAGGACCCGGATACCGACGATAGGATCGGGACCCTGGAGGGAGACCCGACGCAGGCCAATGCTGCCAGCTGGGAGTAGGTCTACCGGTTCCGCTTCTTAAGGCAGTCGCAGGGTATTGAAAGGACTCGGACGCAACCATGGACGACGATTATGACGCAGTCGATCTCGGCCGCGATCCACATTCAAGGGCCGACGATCCGGTACGCCGAAATTGAACGAGAAGACCCGGCCCTAAGACTCCGGCGCCTCGGCGAGGAGACCTTTGAGTTTGACGTGGCCCGTGCGCTATGGGAGGAGGGCGACGCCTTCGACCAAGTTGAAGCGGTCGCCCAGACGGCGCTCGAAGGCACTGAGGCCTCAGTGCTCGGGCTGGTCGTGCATCCGCTGGACGTCTATAGCTTCTTCGTGCCGGTCTCGACCGGGCTCTCCGAACGGGAGCGAGGGGAGCGCGTCGCGCACCAGGCGGCGCTGGTGACGAACACCCGGTCTCCAGATGCGCTCCACACCACGTCCCGGCTGGTCCGTACCGTCGAGGCGAGAGGGGAGGCAATTGATTGGGTTCACGTGCTGGCCGTGCCGCAGACCGTCAAGCAGCGACTGGAGTCCCTGACTGCTGCCCTTCCCGTGCAGGATCTCGTCCAGATGGTAAGCGCGGAGGCTTCTGCCTGTCTGATGAGCCACGCCGAGTCCGAACAGGCGCTCCCCGCTGAGAACGAGGGCCCGTACAGGTTGGCGATCGGGCAGTATCCGACGCACACCGAGTACGCACTCACGCACGAAGAGGCATGGTACCACGCCCACGCTGCGCAGGAGGCGCGGAGTCCCGAGAACCGAGCCTACTTCGGCGTGGGGCTTCTCAATCGAATCGGGGTTCCGCTGAGCGAGATTGGGCGGCTCCTCGTCTACGGCCCCGACGCCGATCCTGTCCGCGACGGTTCGTTTGAGTCCATCTTTGGGTGTTCGCCCGTTTCGTTCACTCCTTCCAAGGCCCTCCCCTCGTTGTCGGGGCGTCCCGAAGAAGAGGTCTCGGACGCACACCTGCTCTGCATTGGGGGGGCACTAAGCATTCAGTCTGTCTGAGGGGGCTCCCGGGACGGTTTCACATGTGGCGTTCCCGAATAGATGTCGGCGTGGAAGCACCAACTTCTCCGACGCCTACGCGAGCCGGACGGATCTCTTCGGCGACAGTCTTTTACCATGGGTGCAATGCCTTCGGGGGCGCCACTTCGGAATCTGCTCACGTTTGTTTCTGGTTCACCATGAAGCTCATTGCCGGCCGATTTGGCGGCCACAGCCTCAAGACGCCCTCGGGCCACAAGACGCGCCCGTCGACGGCTCGGGTTCGAGAGGCCCTCTTCGGACTCATCGACGCGCGCATCTACCTTGAAGGCGCCGAGGTGCTCGACCTCTTCGCTGGGACCGGGGCACTTGGACTCGAGGCCATTAGTCGGGGGGCGGCCCTCGTAACCTTCGTCGAGCAGAAGCGCGAGGTGGTCGACTACGCGCGGGAAAACGCAGAGAAGCTCGGCGTGGAGGAGAAGTGCATCTTCATTCAGGGCGACGCGGTGGAGTACTTGCGGTCCTATGGCGGGCCGGAGCTCAACCTCATTATGGCGGATCCCCCCTACGAGCTGGAAGCCATGCAGGAGATGCCCGACCTGGCGATCCCACACCTTGAGACCGACGGCGTCTTTACGCTCGAACACAGTTCTCACGACTGGTTCGACGAGCACCCGCACCTAATGACGAGCCGGTCTTACGGGCGCACCATCGTGAGCCTGTTTCGGCCCCCGCTGCCGCCCGAGGAGGACGAGACTGTAGAAGAGGATGCTGTAGAGGAGGATCTCTCGACGACAGAGAGGTCCTGACCACCCGGCGTGCCCCCTGGTCTTGCATATGGATACATGGACAAGGACTTTGCCCTGTACCCCGGTACGTTCGATCCTTTTACGTTCGGCCACCGGGACGTCCTGGAGCGGTCCCTCCGCCTCTTCGACCGCGTGGAGGTGACCGTGGGCGTGAACGTGGAGAAAGAAACGCTCTTCTCGACCGAGGAGCGCACGGAACTTGTTCGCCGGTGCACCCAGGACCTGGAGGGGGTGCGGGTGGAGGCGTACGAAGGGCTCATCGTAGATCGAGCGCACCAGGTAGGGGCGGCGGCGCTGGTACGGGGGCTCCGACAGGTCAGTGACTTTGACGCTGAGTTCCGGATGGCCTTTGCAAACCGAAAGCTGGCCCCGGACCTCGAAACGGTCTTCTTCATGACGTCTGAGGAGTACGCCCTTATCAGTTCGTCGATGGTTCGAGACGCGCATCGGTGGGACGGGGACGTGTCGAAGTTTGTACCGCCGCCGGTCGTAACGGCCTTGGAGCAGAAGAGCGCTCCCGCCCAGTCGTAGCCACTCCCCTCGGCGCGATGGACGAGCGTGAAGACCCTGGTTCGAGTCTCCTGTGCCGTCCTCTGTCCCGCCCCTCGTTCACCGCCGCCACAGATCTTGGAACAGCCCGGCCCGCAAGCGGCGGCGGGGCCCTTTTGATTCGCCATCGCGTCCCATATCTTCACGGGAGCACGAACCCCCAACTATTCCCAACGCACGACGAATGGATACGCCGGACGATCTCTACTATACGGAAGATCACGAATGGCTGCACGTCGAAAACGGCGCGGCCACCGTGGGCATCACTGACTTTGCGCAAAGCGAGCTGGGCGACATTGTGTTCGTCGAGATTGAGCCCGAGGGGACCGAGCTTGGCAAGGACGATGTGTTTGGCACCGTCGAGGCCGTCAAGACGGTCTCGGAGCTCTACATGCCCGTCAGCGGTACCATCACTGCTTTCAACGACGAGCTTGAGCTCGCCCCGGAGATCGTCAACGATGATCCGTATGGGGAGGGATGGATGATCGAAATTGAGATCGATGACCCCGACGAAATCGACGACCTCATGAGGGCCGATGAGTACGAGAAGGTGACGTGAGGGGAGGGGAAGGCGAACGGGGAGGGGCGGCACACTGTGGTCGGGAGCTCCAGTATGTGGTGTAGTGCGTATTGCGTGTCGCGTAATGCGTATCGCGTAGAACCCTTCCGTTGACTTTTCGCGCAGTACGAATTACGCAATCCCCCGATGCACGAGACCATCGTCATTCTGGACTTTGGCTCCCAGTACACACAACTCATTGCGCGGCGGGTGCGCGAGACGGGCGTGTACTCGGAGATCCGTCCGTG
>CAZMDV010000114.1:0-8121 GCA_964564875.1 uncultured Salinivenus sp. | reverse complement strand
CATTTCCTCGCGCATCGGCAAAAGGCCCACCCAGGGCGGGATCGCCCACGCCCACACGCCCGGACACCCACACACATGGGGCTAGCCGCCGATCCGCTCAGGCCCTCGGTTTGCGCGCAGGACGCCGGGGCTCCGGATACCCCCACCGCCGGAAGCAGGGCCGCCAAGCCTCGGCGATCCGGCGACGCTTCTTTGCCGGCAGATCCGGGTAAGTGTTCTTCTCGTAGTCGGCCACGGACGCGATGTGGCGCTCGAGCGCCGGTCGCACCTTCTCGAAACCAGCAAGGCCCAACTCGCTATACACGCGCTTGATCGTCCCGACCCGATCCTGGATCAGATCCTCGAAGCGAACCTCCGCGAATTGGTCGTCTGAAACCGAGCCGATGTCCTCAAAGAATCGGCCGTAGAGGGTTCGGTAGCGCCACAGAACAAACTCTTCCAGGTTCTCGGTGCCGCCGCGCTGGTACCTGCAGAGCGGAAGAGCTTCTTTTTCCATACGCATCGTCGACTTGAAGACGCGGAAGGGATTGCGGTAGATGTGAATGAAGCGCGCATTGGGGTAGAGGTCGAGCAAGAGTGGGATGCGGGCCGTGTGGTGCGGGGCCTTGAACAGCGGCGTGGAGCGTGACTCGTGGCGAACAAGAAGCTTGCGGGCAAAGCGGTCGAGGGCTCGTTTCCATCGGGCCCGCTCCGACGGTGTTGCGTCTCGCATCGTCAGGTACTTTTTGAACTGGTCTCGGTCCTGCGGAAAGTGGCGGGCCATGTGGGGGGACAAGCCTGTGCTGGCGCAAAGGGCCCACTCTTCGCCGAGGGGAGCGTCCGCTCCCACCTTCACGTTGTCCTGAGGACGCTCCCGCGGGGAAAATTTCTGCGCCAGGGCCTGAGCAATCGGCTCAAAGGTGAGGAACGTGTTCGGGAAGAGGGTTTCTGTGAGGGAGGGATAGGCAAACCGTTCGTCTGTGGCGAGGAGGTTCCAGAGGTGGGTCGTGCCGCTGCGGTGGTGTCCGACGATAAAGACGGGCGCCTTCACCTCGGCGTCTTCGATCGCGCTCTCGTGCCGGCGCTCCTGGTAAGCCACGGCGGAGTTGAGCAGGCCCATCGCCGCCGTAAAGGCGATCCGCGGCCAGTAACGAGGGGGGACGTGGGGCGCACGGTGTCGTAGCACCCGCACCCAGTCGTCAAAGGTAACACCGGCCAAGGGACTGAACACCCAGCGGGCTAGGGCCGAACGAACGCCGCCGGCGTTTGGGAGCGCATCGGGAAAGCTCATAGACTTGTGGGTTCAATGAGAACTCTGCACGCAAAGGCCCACGCAGTTGCTTCGGAGCTCACTGACGCACACGTTCCCTGAGGAGTAGAGAGATCTGGGGAGCGGAGGCCCGAAAAACTCCGATTGGCTCTTGGTGGAGAGCAGTCCCTTCCGTTCACAACGGTCCACGTGACGGGAGGAGACTCAGTATGTGGCCCGCGGCCTTCTTGGGATCGTGGGCCTAAAACGGGAGGGAAATTCCCCCCGTCACGTTAATCCCGTCCTGACCGTGGGCGACGTTCAGCACGTAGCCGACGTTCGGATAATTGACAAATCGAATGGACCCGCCGGGAGCGACGTTAAACTCGTCGTTGAAGAGCTGATCCGTGTCGGTAAAGGTTTGTCCCACGTCGACGAATCCGGACATCACCATGGCCATCGGGAAGCCCATGATTGTCACTTTGGCGAGCACGTACCGCGCCTCGGCGCTGGCGAACGCGGAATGCTGATCGTGGAAGCGTCCCCGAGCGAATGCGCGAATGCTCTCCGGCCCTCCCAGCTTGGACAACTCGTAAAACGGCACGTCCTTGCTGGTGGTAAACTTCCCCCGCCCGCGAACGAGCATGTGGAATTTCTGGTTGGTCGTCGAGATGTACCGTCGGGCATCGACCAGAACACTGCCGTAGTTCTCGTCGAGCCCCGCGCCCTGGTCGTCGATGGTGTGGTTGAACTCCGCGGTCGCCTTTCCAAAGAAGCCCTTGGTGGGGTTGAATTCCTGGTTCCGGCCGTCGTAGATCAGGTTGAACCGACCGCCTGTGACGGTTGAGCCTGTGATGCGGTCGTCGTTGGGGAATTGATTCTGGAGGAGAGGAGCGGACCCATCGATCGCATCGTCCGTGATGTCATCGAGGCCGTCGTCGAGTCCCACGTCCCGGAACTTAAAGCCCAGGCCCACTCGCACCTTCTCGGCGGGCAGGTGATAGACGTCGAGGTAGCCCCCGACCTCCTCGTGGTCGTACACCGAGAGCTGTTCTTCTTCCGCCCCCGGACCGAAGCCATAAAACCGAAACCGCGGATCCGTCTGGGCGCGGACGTTGGTCTGAATGCCCCACCGGTCGTTCTCGCCGAGAACGAAGTTTTCGTAGTTCAGGTCAAACTTGGTGAAGTCCTCCCCCGACGTGCGAAACGTGAGTTGCATGTTGTGGTAGGCCGCCGGGCACGTAATGTGATCGAAGCCGAAGGTCGTGCCGACGTACTCGTTGCTGTAGGCGAAGAGGGAGCTGGCCCCCGTCATCACCCCCTCCGGCGTGGAATTGAGGACGGCGACGCCCACCCCAAAGTTGTTTCCCGACTGCTCGGTGCTGGTGAGGAAAGGATAGGTGGCGTGGCTGATGGACTTGCCGTGGTTTGGAGGATCGAGAAAGAGTGTGTGCAGTGCCTTCGTGAACGCCGTTCCCTCCTCGTACTTATGAAACATCGGTCCCAAGAAGGCCGGAAACTGCTGCTCCTTCGGCTGCACCTGGAAGCTGTTTGGGACAGACGCCACGGACGGCTCCGGAAGGGCGATGTCTTGCTGGGAGGCCCCCTCTTTCACCCGAACGGTCGTGGAATAGGGCTCGTCGACGTGCGTCGATAACTTTCCGGCGTTAAAGCCCGGCGTGTACGTGAGACGAGCCGTCACCTCATGCTCGCCCGGCTGAGCATCCTCCACCACCCGAAACGGAACGATGACCTTCACCTCGCCCTTGTAGACCCGGGTCACGCCCACGTGCACCGGCACACCCTCGACACTTGGGTCCGGGTAAACGGGGGGGGCAAACTGAAAGTTCGGATTGTCGGCCATCTTGATCTTTGTGCCCGGAGGCGTGCGGTCCTGTCCCGGCTCCGCCCCGAGCCACATGAACTTGGGAACCCGGAACGTAATCGTGAGGGCCGACCGTTCACCCGGAGCGACCTGCTCGCTCGACGGCTTTACGCTGATCTGGACGGGCTGCGCCACCGTGGGTTGACCGCTCGATTGTCCCGCGGCAGGCTGAGGGCTTAGGACAACCCCCGCGGCAGCGAGCAAAAGGATGACCACTGCCGAATGAAGGGAGGCGGGGACGGTTGAGGTAGAAGAAAAATAACCGCGCGACACTGGACCGTGACGAAGAGTCATGTTGCGGAAAGTCGGTTCATTCAAGTGGGTGCGAATGCCGGCTGTGGACGTGCTTTCCCCCGGGCACTGAGCCCTCGTGATTCGCCTCCGACGTTACCGTGCGTATCGTCTGCGCCCGGTGGGCTCCTGGTCCACAGGTTGGGAAAAACGCTCCGATCCTTCGTCCCCACCAGGGGAAGGACGTTACAGCTTTGCCCCGTTGGGGAGAGGGGAAAACGCACCGCGAAGCGGCCCCCGTCCAGTCGAGGAGCATTTCGTAACGGATTCCTGGACATCGGCACAGAGATGGTGCAAAGCGCACGTTGGCCGAGTCGGTGACGCGCGTTCCTGGCGGCACCTCGTGGCGGAGGACGCGTCCCTCCTCTCGTTTTCTTACGTTTCCGTTCATCAATCAGCGGTCTCGACCCATGTCCCTGCGTTCCTTTCCCGCGATTGTGGTCCTTCTCGGCCTGGCGCTCGGCTCCCTCCTGGCCCCGGGGCAGAAAGCCCTGGGTCAGGAGCAACAGGCCACGACGGCCCAAGACGCAGACCGTCACACTCAGTTTAACCGTCTTCTGGCGGATCACGTCGACGAACAGGGCCGAGTAGACTACGTCCGGCTGAAGAACCACGCCGATTCGACATTGGAGCCGTACCTGCAGCACCTTGCGGAGACAAACCCGTCGAATTTGTCCCGCGACGCCCGCCTCGCCTTCTGGATCAATGCCTACAACGCCTACGCCCTAAAGCTCATCATTGACCACTACCCCGTTCCGAACATCTGGGCCACGACGCCGGGACCGGCCAAGCCGTCGAAGGAGAAGAGTCCCTTCAAGATGGAATTGGGGCCGGTGGCGGACACGACCCGGACCCTCGACGAGATTGAGCACCAGATCATCCGCGAGCGGTTTGACGAGCCTCGCATTCACTTTGCCGTCGTCTGCGCGGCGGCGAGTTGCCCGCCGCTGCGGCAGGAGGCGTACACCGGCCCCCGGCTCGATGCCCAACTCGACGATCAGGCCCGCACGTTTCTCCACAACGACGAGAAAAACGAAATTCCGGCGGGGGATGACCGGATTGCCCTGACGCGCATTCTCAAGTGGTATGGAAGCGACTTCGGGCCCTCGACGGACGCCGTCCAGCAATCCATTGCCCGCTACTTTGAGGGCTCGGTCCGCGAGCGCCTCGCGCAGTCCGACTATCGGGTCGACTTTCTTCCGTACGACTGGTCGCTCAATGCTCAAAGGGAGGTGGAAAGCGAAGCCGCCTCATCGGAATGAGTCACGGTCCGTCTGAGGGTGAACAGCGGCACCGTGACGTACGATCGGATCGACCGGCCAGTCGATCCATCGTTCATGGGAGTGATTGGAGACGTGCATAATGAATCGTCGCACCTGGTATCATCGCACGTGGGCGTCTGTACGCGCAGGGGAACACAGAACGGTAAATCACTGGGAGTGACAAGTCCGGTCGCCTCCTCCATCACGGTCCGTACGTCGAAGCCCATGCAGCAGGCCGCATCTCGGGCGATCGCGCAGGGACTCTCCGCCGTCCTTCTCCTTCTTGCTGGCACGCTGGGAGGAGTGGCGCCTGCATGGGGACAATACAATGACCTGAGCCGCCATCAGGTGGAGCGCCGCTGCGGGATTCAGGTGCTCTCGTCGGAGGCGATTGGGCGGGCGATGCGGGCACAGGCGCGTCGAGGCTACGACATCGCCGCTTCGCCCAATCAGGGACGGTTCATCGCGGCCATTCTTTTCGCGCTGGCCGAGCGTCAGCAGAAGCAGGACAGTGAGACCCAGTCGTTTCTCATTCGTCAAGAGGAGCTTTTTCCCGCCTATCTTCGCGCTACGGGGCAATCGCCGGAGAAGGTGCCCCCCGGGTATCGGAGAGGGAGGGACGTGGGGATCGCCATGTCGGTGGCGTACCGAATGGACCAGGTCGTCGATAAGGTCGAGGAAGGACCGTCCCCCCAGCAGGCCCTTTCGGTGCGGGCTACGTGGCCCCACGCCGACGATCTGCCCTCCAGCTACGTCTACGAAGACACGACCTCCGACCCCGAAGTTCGGATTCGTCGGGAGCGTCCCACCACCTATCGGCTGCTCAAATACCCCGATTTCGTGGCATACGACGAAATAAGGGGAATTTCTGTGGAGCCCACCAGTGGTGCCCTCGGAGCTCTGTTCGACGCGATCGGAATGGCCGAGGTAGAGGAGACCCGATTCGCCGTCGCCGAGGACGAGACACAGGTGACGTACACGCGGGTGCACAAGCTCTTCTCGGTGGATTCGTTCGCAATCGTCACGAGTGCAGGCCGCGCACGACGAGGCATCCCGGAGGATCGCCCCCAACTCAAACAGTTCGAGTCGGTCCTCAGTCAAGATCTGGAGGTCACGTACACCGGTCCGCCTCCGCCCGTGTGCCCGGCCGAGCCTAGGTAGGCAGACAGGGGGGAGCAAGTTCTTTCATTCTAGGAAGGAAAGAAATCGAAGCCGGTCACGGCTGAGCCTCACTGGGGGGGCCATCGGGGCACACCTCGGTGGTTCCCACCGGATAGGCCCACCGCTCAAAGCAGGGGCGCCAGGCCTCGACGACGCGGCGGCGCGTTTCTGGGGGAAGGTCCGGGTAGGTGTTCGTCTCGTAATCGGCAATGGAGGCGACGTAGCGTTCGAGGGCCGGCCGCGTCGACTCGAATCCGGGCAGGCCCAGGTCGTCGTAAACACGCTCGATGGTTCCCACCCGGTCGCCGACGAGGGTTTCGAAGCGAATCTCCGTGAACTGGCCCTCCGGAATGAGGTCGCGGTCCTCGAAAAAGGCGTCGTAGAGCGTGCGGTAGCGCCACAAGACGAACGCTTCCAGGGCCGGCCGGTCCGGCAGCGGCTGGTAGGCGTACAGGGGCATGGTGTCCTCCTCCATGCGCACCGTCGACTGGAAGACCCGGTACGGATTCCGGTGGATGTGCACGAACCGGGCGTCGGGGTAGAGGTCGAGCAGGAGGGGAATTCGCGCTGCGTGGTGCGTGCCTTTCAGTAGGAGCGTCGAGTCTGGGCCGTAACGGAGACTCAACTTGTGGGCAAATCGATCATAGGCCCGCTTCCATCGGGCCCGTTCCGCCGCCGTTGCGTCTCGCATCGTCAGGTATTTCTTAAACCGATCCCGGTCCTGCGGAAAGTGGCGGGCCATCTGCAGCGACAGGAAGGTCATGGCACAGAGCGCCCGCTCATCCTCCATCGGGGCGTCGGGACTAAAGCTCATGTTGTCCTGAGGCCGCTCGGAGGGAGAAAACCGCTCGGCCCAGGATTGGACGGACGACTCGAAGCTTAAGAACGTGCGGGGAAACACCGATTGCAGCACGGTGGGGGTCGAAAATCGCTCATCGGTGGCGAGCAGGTTCCACAAGTGCGTCGTGCCGCTGCGATGGTGGCCCAGGATAAAGAGCGGGGCCTCCACCTGGCCCTCCTCGATGGCCCGGTCGTAGCGGCGCTCCTGCCGGACGAGCGCCGAGTTGAGCAGGCTCATCGCCGTCGTAAAGGCCGCTCGGGGCCAGTAGCGCGGGGCAATGCGGTGGCCGCGGCGGGCCAACAGTTGCCGCCAGTCATCGAACGGAACGCCGGCCAGGGGAGTAAACAGCCAGCGGACCAGGCTCGCCCGGGTCGAATCGGCGATATCGGTGATGGGCATGGAGGCTGGGACGACGTGGAAGAGTCGGCTCTACGTGCTGCGTCTCCGGGAATTTTGGATCGTTACGCGTCCTATGGGGACGACTCCGGGGCTGGGGGACGAACGGCCCGAACCCCTTCGCCGACCAGCCACACCGCGATTCCCGGCAGGGCGCCCACGAGTTCCCGCACACGGGTGGCCAACGAAATGGCAATGAGAGCGGAGGGGGGGAGTCCGACAAATGTCCCGAGCAGGGCGTAGGTGCCTTCCTGGACGCCCAGTCCGCCCCAGACGACGAACGCGATCCCGCGGGCCGCAACCCCCATCACGCGGAGCGCAATCGCCTCCAGGGGCGACACCGGCGTGCCCAGGAGCCAGGCGGCCGCCCATACCTCGGCGGCCAGGGCGACGTTGGCGGACACGCGCACCGTGACGGCGAGAATAATCCGTTTCGGGTGGGTGTACATTCGGTCGAGCTGGGCCTCCACGTCCGCCACTGCGGACCCGGCCTGGGCGAGCCAACTCTCCGTCTCACCGGCCAGCCGGTGCAGTAGTGTGGAGACGCCGGACGAGCGCTGGAGGCGAACGAAGAAGAAGATGCCGGTCCCCAGCAGCACGGCGGCCGCCGCGACGCCCCCGAGGAGGGTTGGATCCGTCGTGCGGACCGTGAGCAGTGCTCCCCCCATCACCAGGAGAACGAGGGCCGTGAGGGCGTGTGCCGTCTTGTCTACGACGAGAGATGTCACGACGTCCGCGGCCGGCGCTCCGTCCAGGATGGCGAGGCGTCCCCGAACGACATCCCCCCCAATCGTTGCCGTCGGGAGCAGGCGATTGACGGAGTGACTGATCCACATCCCCCCAAGGAGAAGCCGACGGGTGGGGCGGCACCGGGGCGGAAAGACGAGGCCCCACGCCTCCGCCTGCGGCCAGATCTCTAACGGATAGAACGCAATGAGGAGCACGAGGGAGACGCCGCCGCGGGACAAGGCGGTCCAGATGTCGGCAAGACCGCTCTGCAGGGAGACGGCCGCCAGGGCGCCGACCCCCACCACCAGGCCCAACCACGCCATAATTC
>CAZMDV010000113.1:0-8152 GCA_964564875.1 uncultured Salinivenus sp. | reverse complement strand
GGCCTTCCACTGGCACGGCGACGTGTTCACGCTGCCGGACGGGGCGGTGTCGCTCGCCCGCTCCGCCCAGACCGAGCATCAGGCGTTCCGTTATAGGGACAACGCCTACGGCCTGCTCTGCTACCTGGAGGTGATGCCCAAAACTGTGGCCCGGATGACGACGGCCTTTCAGGATGAGCTGGCCGAGGAGGGACTGGACGGGGCCGCGATCCGACGGGCCGCGATGGGACATGAGCCGCAGCTTCGCGACACGGCGCGCGCCGTCTTTGGCCGGTGGGCGGAGTTGGTGGGTCAGTAGGCGTACTCGAAGAACAGGTTCAGCTGCAGGGACTGCTGGTTGCTTCGGGAGCGGAGTCGCATGTAGTTGGTGAGGCGGTACTCAAGGGTCACGTCCGGAATGAACTCCGTGGACTGACCAGAGGTCTGCGACGACGGGGTGAGGACGGGCTGCTCGATCGACGCGAAGAAGCGCGGCGTCAGATAGCGACCGAGGGTAAGGTAGGATGCCCCCTCGGTGCGCACCTGAAGACGAACGACGTCGAGACCGAGCTCGCTGGCGGCCAGGTTTTCGACATAGCTGGAGGCCTGCCCCAGGGCAACCTGGGTCGCAACGTTCCCCCCTCCCGAGTCGTCCCCCGAGTCGCCGCCGAGGAGCTTGTCGGCGGGGCGTCCGGTGGCCAGGTACGAGAAGATATTGCGCGTGCTCATCTGCGGCTCCGACGACAGCGAGGGAGACAGGTCGTCGGGGCGGCCCGAGAGTGACAGGGTAATGCGCACCTCAGAGCCCTGAGTCCCCCGGGCTTGCTGGTCGTAGACCGCCGTCAGGTCGAGATACGGCGTCTCCGGATCCCCGTTGAACGTCAGCGTGCCCTCCGTAATCTGGAACTCCTGGCCAAACTGCCGGAGGGTGCTGCGGCCCTCGACCACCTCGATGGTGCCGAAGACCCGTGCATCTTGATCAGCCTCTTTTTGCACGTCCAGGTCGCCCGTAAACTGTACGTTCATCTCCGGGGTGCTGGTGGAGCGAAGCCATGTGTCTCTCCGAACCTGCACGCCGAGGTCCATCGATAGGGCCTCGTAGGCGTCGAACGTGGTCGTGTCGGCCGCGGTGAGGCGAAGCCCGAACCGCTCTTCGAGTGTAAGCTGATCCTGTGTGCTGAGGGCCACCGACTCCATGGCGGATCCGCTCTCCGCGAGGGCCTCGGAATAGTAGACGCTTCCTCGCTTCACCTCCAGGTCTCCTGTGAGCACCGGGCGCCGGACGGTGCCCTGGAGGGTCATATTGCCATCGACCACCGCCTTGCGGTAGGCGGGGGTGTTGATGGCCAGGAAGTCGGATGCCTTAAGCGACAGGTCGAACTCGCCAACCGTGAGTTTCGGGAGGGTAATGAGACCGTTGGCTCGTAGGGATCCGCCGTTCGTCGTGCGTACGCGGAGGTTTTCCAGGGTCAACTGGTTGCCCGACAGCCGAATGATGCCCGATCCGTCCTCGTACCGGGTGTTGATCGGGGGAAGGAACGCCCCGGCGTCGGAGACGGACGCCGAGCCCGACAGCTTGGGTTGCCCGAGGGTTCCCCGAACGTCAGCGTTTGCGGTGAGGGTGCCGGTCACCGAACGTACGGTGGTTGGGTCGAAGAAGGGATCCACCCAGTTGATGGGGAAGCGCTCGGTTGAGGCCTTCACCCGAACGGGGCGGTCGGACACGTCCATCGGGGAGGAGGCCTGGAGGCGGAGGTCGGCCGGCACCGAACCGTCAATCGTAAATTCGCTCCCGTCCCGGTGGGTCAGTTGGGCATCGAAGGCAACGGTGTAATCCTCGTATCCGCCGTTCAGGCGAAGAGTCCCCACCTTGCTCTCGCCCGAGCGGAGGGCGAGCTCGAGATTCCCGTCGACCAGGGGGGCGGAAGCGGCGCCGGTTAGGCGGAGCTGTCCCGACGCCGTCCCGTCGAGCCCGGCGAGGCCTAACAGCGGAGCCACACCCCCCAGACGAACATCCGTCAAGACAGCCCGGAAGTCCTGGGAGCCATTGGGATCGATGGACCCGTCGACCTCAATGCGCTGGGACCCGCTTTCGAGCTGCAGGTCGCCAACGCGGTAGGTGTCTCCCACCGTGATGGTGGTCTCCCGGAAGAGTGACCACCGATCGGGGCCCAGGCGCGCGTTGAACTGATGGAGCCGGATATTCAAAGGGTCGGCCGTCGGCTGGAACGAGCTTTTGAGACTCGCCTCGTGCTTCGAGTCCAGCTGAACGTTCGTCGAGAGGGTAACCGTGGTGCCGTCGTAGGTGCCCTGAAGGCGCGTTCGGGTGGCCGTCAGATCGAACGCGGAGAGGTAGCCGGCGGTGGCCTTCACCTCGAGGGAGTCGACCAGCTGGTCCGGCCCGCGCTGCCCGATGAACGATCCGGTCATGTCGCTGAGCCGAATGTCGTCGTAGATGAGGCCGTCGAGCTCCACCAACCCGTCGAATTGCTCCGCCCCCGCGGGCCCGTGGACGTGAGCCTCCACTGTTCCCGTCCGGAGCTGCAGGGACGGGACCCCAGCGAGGCGGCCCAGCGGAGCGGCGTCGGTCACCGTTGCCTGCAGGTCGAGGTCCGACGCACCCGTCTGTTCCCCGAGGGATACCGTCCCTTGACCTTGGGCCTCCACAGCGTTGGACTGGACGGAGAGCGTGTCGAGACGGAAACGGCCGCGATCCACCGTTCCTGCGAGCGTCGTCGTATCGAGGCGAAAGGCGCCCACGTCGACAGAATCGATCGAGACCTGGACCGAGGCTCTCAGGCTGTCCAGCGTACCGCCCCGCCCCTCTACGGAGCCGCGTGCGGCGTGGATGTTGGAGTGGAGCGAGTCGAGCCCGGCGAGGGCGTCCACGTCGATCGATCGGGCCGACGTTTGGAGGGCGTACGTGGGGGTCTCATCGAGGCCGCCGAGGTGGCCCCGGAGCCGAAGCGAGCCCCCGGTCACGGAAAATTGCCCATCCGCGGTCAGTCGACCCTGCGCTGCGTTCAGCGAGAGCTGGCCCTCTGAAAGGGTCGCCCGATTGATGGTGGACTCCCGGAGCGTCAGCGCCGCCTCAAGGCCGAGGTCCGACCATTGTGCGCCCCGGGCGGCGACGGTAAGCTCGCCGGAGAGTGCGGTCGCAAGTTCGGGCATCCCGGCCAGGGCACCGGCGTTCAGGTCCTCAAACGTCCCGCTCGAAAGGGTGTAGACAGGCGTCTCGTCGAACGGGTGGGCCTCCACCGCGAGACGAGCCGCTCCCTGGGGCGTGTCTAGGGCAACGTCCGATTGAAGCGTACTGTCCCGAATGGTCGCGTCGACGGATGCACTCGAGATGCGCTGCTGGTTGACCCGAGAGGGGTCGAGCGTAAGCCTCGCGTCTAGTTGAAGGGCAGCGGGCGTGGTGCCCCGAACTCGGCCCTGAAGGGTCCCGTGCAGGGCGCTCGACTGGGTCGTGTCCTGAAGAAACGGGCCGAGGTCGAGGTTGCGGAAGCGGCCCTGTGTGAGCTCGACGGACGGCACGGAAGTGAAGGGCTGTCCGGTGGCCGAAAGAGTCCAGTCGCTCCCGTTGAGGCGGGCCGAGGTCTCTATCGCGAGCCGACCTTCGTCGAGACGAGCCTCGGCGTCGAGCGCGCTCATCCGGTGCGGGCCGTAGCGCGCCGCCTCCACGACGAGGGTGCCCTCGCCCCGCATCGTCGCCGGTGCATAGCCGCGCCCCTGCCCCTGAGCGGCGGCGGTAATTCGACTGTCCGTCGTGTCGCCCCCCAGCGCCGCCACGTTCACGTCGTCCACCCGCATGGTATCGAGGACGAACCGCTCCGAGCCGTCGAGGGCTGCCTGCCCGGCGATCTGCAGCCGACCCACCGGAAAGGTGAGCGACCCGTCCAACTGCAGCTGGTCCGGGCGAAGAGCGACAGAGAATTGCCCGGTGTCAATCGGCTGCGCGCCGATCCGTGAGTCCTCCAGGGTCGCGTCGACCTCGTACGTGGCGGCGTCGGTCGTGATCGATTGGCCCCTGACTCGGACGGTGGTCGTGATTGAGCCGTCCACGCCGGCGTCCGGGGCCACGGTTGCCAGGGACAGGTCGCGGGCCTGAGTGGTCAGGTCCATCGAGGGGGTCGCGTCGAAGGGACGGGCCGTGCCGTCGACCGAGAGCAGGGCGCCGTTCAGGGTCCCCTCCAGGTCAATGTCGGCGGTCCCGTCCTGCACGGTCGACCGGAGCGCAAGCTTGGAGGCGTGCACGCCGAACAGGCGCGAGTCGGTAACCTGGGCGTCGAGCGCGCCGTCGAGGGCGTCGAGCGTCCGTCCCTGCAGGTGCCCCTCGACGGCAGCGGTAATGACATTGTCGGTCGTGTCGGCGGCCCCAATCAGACTCGTGGTGAGGCGACGAAGCTGCGCGTCGAGTCGGTACTGGAGGGGAGGAGCGCCGGGCGCTGCCTCAGTCCGCGGCGAGGCCTCGACCTGGGCCGTCAGACTCCCCCCGCCCCGAACGCGTGCCTCCGTCGTGAGGGACAGGCGCCGGCCCGAGCCGGTCAGGCGCGCATCGAGCGTAATGGATTCGCGGGGGTCGACCGCCAGCGTCGGCGCAAACGCGGTAAGGTCGCCCAGGACCAGCGGGGCCGCGCGGAGGGTGAGGTTCACGTCGTCCAGCGTATCGTTCGGCCCCAGCGGAAGGCGGGCGACGCCATGCCCCCGGACTCGGCTTCGGGGAGAAGTGAGCCGGAGCGTGTCGAGCTGCAGCCGGCTGGACGAGAGGCGTCCCCGGGCCGCCATCCGGAGGTTCGTCGTGTCGGCGGGAAGGCGGGCCCGCAGGCCGAGCGTGTCGAGGCGTGCCCCGAGCGAGGGCCCAAGCTGCAGGGCCTGCGCCCGAAGGGCGAGGTCCTGCACGCGGGCCGTGGAGTCGCGACCCTCGGCGTAAAAGTTCGCGGAGAACTGTCCGTCCGCCAGCCGAAGTCGGTCGATCTGAATCGGCATCGCCGCACTCGTGTCGTCGGGCGTCTCCTCCGTCTCGGTCTCGGGGGCCATGCGCACCCAGTCCCAGGTCGAGTCGGGGTCCTGTCGCAGCGAGACCGACGGCGCGCTCACCGACACGGACGTCAGATGGAGGCGGCCCTGGAGGAGGGCGCCCAGCCGATAGTGGACCGCGAGGGTGTCGACGCGGGCCATCGTCCTCGGCGACTCCGACGTGCTATCTGGGCGGGTCAGCGACACGTCTGTGAGGCGGAGAGACTGAACCCAGTTGCCCGACGCGCGGTCGACCGTGAGGGTGGTTTGGGGCATCGGATTGAACTGTCCCGCGAGAAACTGCGCCGCCGCAGTCGCGCCCGTCTCGGTCTGCAGCCCGAGCAGGACGAGCCCGACGAGCACCAGCACCGTTCCCACCAGCCCGCCTAGGCCCCACAGCACACGACGCCCCCAGCGGCGGAGGCGCGAGGGCGCCTCCTCGTCGGGGGAGGGAGCAGGGGTTTTGCTGGAAGCGGAGGACGAAGGGGGCACGGCAGGAAGGGGTTGAGGGGTGAGGGACGATCGGCGTTCCCAGGACTAGGGACTAGAAGGACCGACCGATGCCGAAGTGCAAACGAAACCGACGAATTAACCGGGTGTCAACCTCGGACGGTGGATCCGGGTTCTCGCCCGTTACGGCCTTTCCCACCTCCCGCGCCGTTCGCAGGTCCAGGGGATCGGGCGTCAGCTTGTAGGCGAGGTCGATCCGCAGAAACCCAAAGGGCGTCTGGTACCGGAGCCCGCCCCCGGCCCCGACCAGAACCTGTGAGGGGTCCGTGCGGATGACCTCGCCGTCGGGGTCCGTGAGGGCGACACCGGGCGGGGGCGTCAAGTCCAGAGCTCCGGCCGTCAGGTAGGCGCCGTCCACGAACGCGGCGGTGCGCCAGTTGGCCCCAAGGCCGGGAAGGGGGAAGCGGGCCTCCAGGCTCGCGCCAATCTTTGTGCGCGCCCCGGTCGGACGGTACACGAACCCCTCCTGGAGCACTGTGGACGTCCGGAGCGCCTTTCCCCCAGCGAGACGAGGGCTCCACCCCCGCACGTCGCTCCCACCCCCGGCGTAGAAGAGGTAGTCCGAGAACCGATTCTGAAACGCTCGGTTCTGCTGAAGGGCCTCGTCGGATGGGGACGCGGGGAGGGTGAGGTTGTCCCGGCTCTCCTCGAGGGGCCACATCGACCCGGCGAAGACCCGTCCCGCCAACTCAACGTAGTCGGAGAGGGGAAGGTAGCCGCTCAGCTCGCCGCTCAACTTCGCGAACTCCACCCCCGACTCGAGGAAGTAGCCCCCTAGCTGAACAATGGGACGGAAAATATACCCCTCCGTAGGATTGACGAAGTCGTCGGCGTTTCCGAACGTCCCGTTCAGCGTGAAGACGCTCTTGTTAAAGAGGTCGTCTTCTGCGCTTAAGGGGGCCTCGGTCCGGACTGTATCCTGGCCGCCGGACGCCAGAAACTGCCGGGTGCGGGCCAACGAGTGTTGAAGGGAGAGCGTCCGGTAGGGAAGGAAGTCGTAGACGAGCGTCGAGTTGATCCCGAATTGCCGCTCGTTGAGATCCAGAATGCGGATAGGGTTCGAGGGCAGCGCCGGGTTCAGTCGCTCCTGGATGAAGGGAGCCACCGAGCCGGACAGATCCTTCGAAAAGAGGTAGGGCTGCCGAAGGGTCACCGAGGCTCGGAACTGGCGACTCAGGGCCTGCGACGACGATCGGGTGAGAAAACCGGGGAGGAAGTCCGGCGGGTTTTCGGGGAGGCCCGTATCGGCCGTGAGGTTCACGATGAACGTGCGGGCGTCTCCGTAGAAGTTGCGGTGGCGCCAGCTGCCCTCCAGCGTCGCGCCCAGTCGGGTGTTGTAGCCGACCTGGCCGGAGAACGCCCGGAGCTTGGCCTCGCGAACCCGGTACCGCACCGTGACGGTGCTGTCGCGCGGCTGGTCCGGCACGTCGGCCAAGGCGACCCGGAAGAGATTGAGGTCGAACAGCTTTCTCTGGCCCTCCCGCACGGCATCGGCCGAGAAGCGATCCCCGATCGAGAACGGCAGTTCCCGCAGAATGACCGGGGTGCCCACCGACTCGTTGCCCTCAATCTGAACCTCGGACACCACGGAGCGGGGACCCGGGTCCACGAAGAACTTCAGGTGGACGGCGGACCGGGTCGTATCTGCGGCCGAGCGGGCCTCAGCGAACGCGAAGCCGCGATTCCGGAGCCAGGATTCGATCTGGTCCTCGGTCTGCGTTTGCTTAAAATCGGTATGGCGACCGCCAATCTGCAGCTTCTCGTCCCGATACTGCCGCCAGGCCTTCTGTGCGGGACCCGGCAGCGCCGTCTTGGCCGCCGCGGTGCCCTCGGCGTTCAAAAACTCGATCTCGCGGATCTCGAGCGAGGGGCCCTCCCGAATGGTGAAGACGACGTGGATCCGGTTGCGAGACGTGTCGAGCTGGGAGGCGGGATAATCGATGTCCGGGGCGAGAAACCCGTTCTCTCGATAAAACTGGCGAAGCCGGACGACGTCTTTCTGGAGCGTCACCGGGTCGAAGAGAATCCGACGAGGCTGCACGCCCGGTAGAAACGCGAACAGATTTCGCAGACGTGTGAACGTGCCGGGGGCGCTAGTCGCAATCTGTTTTCGAAGTCGGCTCGGGTCGAACGTCTGGTGGTCGACGAACCGAAACGAGATCTCCCGAACCGTGGTGTTGTCGTCTACGTACCGCAGCGGCGCCTGAGCGGCGGCGCGGTGACTCCCGGCGAGGCCGATAAGCAGAACGGCGAGCAGGAGGCACGGGCGGTGCCGGGCACCTCGGAGGTGAGACAAGAAGCGGAGCACTGTTGGGCAGAGAGAACAGTCGGTTGGCGAAAACAGGGTCGTGCGGCCAGGAAATGACGCCTTCCCACGGGGCTGACTAGGAGGGGGGAGAGGAGGGAAGGGCCTCGGATTCATCGGGCGGGACGGCAGGCCCAGTCGATTCGTCTTCGCTGGCCCCATCGTCGTCGTACTGGACCAGAGAGGTCACTTCCGGGGGCGGTTCCGTCCCCGGCAGTTCCCCGGCGGTGACGTGCCGGTGTTCTTGGAGCGAGGCGACGACGGCCCCAATCATCAGCACCACCCCCGAGAAGTAGACCCAGAACACAAACGCAACGATGAGTCCGAACGTGTTGCCGA
>CAZMDV010000112.1:0-8221 GCA_964564875.1 uncultured Salinivenus sp. | reverse complement strand
CAGGACTCACGACTGATAGATCCTTTGTCTACGGACTGGGTCCGTGTCCACTCACTTTTCACCGTCCGCATCCCGTGAACGAGACGCGCTCTCGCCTCCATTCGATCGCACAGACGCTTACGCGCCAGGCCGAGCCCCTCCTGGTGACGACTCATCGGCTCCTGACGCCCCATCTGGACCTGAACACCCTCAATCCCGTACTCGTCCTGGGCAATCAGAAAACAGGCTCGACGGCCATTGCGAAGCTGTTAGCCCACCTGGGCCGGCTACGGGCCGTCACCGACATTCATCCACTCCACGCCCCCGACGCGCACCTCCCCGACGACCCGAGCGCGGTGGCGCCGTTCGTCCAGCGGATGCGGTACTACTTTCGACACGACCTGGTGAAGGAGAACGAACTGACCCCCGCCACCGGTGCCCTGCTGGAGGTGCTTCCCCACGCCCGCCCGGCCTTCGTGGTGCGGCATCCGGTGCACAACATCCGGAGCATCCTCGACCGGGTCGACCTCCCGGGCCATCCTCGGTCGCTCGACGCCATCGACCTCTCGGGGAGCGGATGGGGCCCCATCGTACGCGGCCGCCCGCTGGGTATCGAGGCCGCCGATCATATCACGGCCCTCGCAAAGCGCTGGCAGCACATGACGGACCTCTACCGGCGCCACGATGACCGCCTCCACCTCGTCCGCTACGAAGACTTTGTGGCCGACAAGGACGGCACCATTCGCAGGCTCGCGGATCGGCTCGGCATCGCCCCTCGTCGAGACATCCAGTCCCTTCTGGACGTGCAATTTCAGCCGCGGGGCGAGCACCGGTCGGCCCCCCCCGAGGAGTTTTTCTCGGCGGAGGCACTCGCCCGCATCCACCGGCACTGTGCCGACGGCCTGACGACGCTCGACTACGACCCAATTTCCACTTCTGCCGACTCATGAGCATCCCGTTCCAGCGAACGGCCCTCCGGGCCGCCCGGGCCACCGGCCTGTTTCGATGGATGCGCTGGCGCCACCGGCACGAGCTGCTTGTGCTCAACTACCACAGCGTCGTGGCGGGCGTCGACGAGGCCCGCGAGCGACACCCGCTCGTGTACCGGAATGCTGTCTCCGCCCGACACTTCGAGCGGCAGATGCGGCACCTCCGCCACCACTACCGGCCGCTCGACGGCAACGCCCTGCGGCGGGCCCTGGAGACGAACTCGATGCCGGACCGGGCGGTGGCCGTTACGTTCGACGATGGCCTCCTGAACAACGTCACGGTGGCCCTTCCCATCCTCCAGCGGCTCGAGATCCCGGCATTCTTCTTCCTCCCCACCGGCTTCGTGGACGCGGCCTCGCAGGGGACACATCGTTACCACTGGAGCGAATCCCTCATCGCTCGCCTGAGCCTGCAGGCGACCGAGGAGGACTTCAATGCCTCGGCTCTCACCGACCGCCTTCCGGGTCTGCAACCGGACCTGGCAGACCGGCCCACGTCCGCCGCCATCCTCCGGGTCGTGGATCACCTGAAGACGCTGCCGTCCGCCGAACGGACGGACCGGCTGGACGCGCTCGACCCGGTGGCCGGCGACCCGCCCCCGCCTTCCACCTTCCCCGCCGACCCGGACGGCCACTCGGTTCTCCACACTATGACATGGGACCAGGCCCGAACGGCGGTGGCTCACGGCGTCACGCTGGGCGGCCACACGGTGAACCACGAGATCCTCGCCCGCCTGTCCCTCGACGCCGCCGCGACCGAGATTGAAGACAGCCTCGCCGCCATCGCTGCCCACACCGACCAGCCGGGCGACCTGTTCGCCTACCCCAACGGACTGGTGCAAGACTTTTCCCGGGCCCACCAGGAGGTGCTGGCGGAGCTGGGCTGCCGGTGCGCCTTCACGCAGATTCCCGGCTTCAACGACGCCGCCACCGATCCGCTCGCCCTGCGTCGCCTCAATACCTCGCCCGACTACGACCTCAGCACGTTCTGCTACGTGGCCAGTGGGACCAAGCGGGTGGTGGATCGTGTCGTACGGGGCCGGACGCCCTCATCGCCGGAGGGCGGCAAGTAGATCGAGCAGGCGCTCCTCGCGCCGTGCCATCGAAAACTGCTCCTCGATGCGAGTACGGGCCGCCCGGCGGGCCTCTGCGTCCCGGTCAAGGGCGTCGCGCAGGTCCTCCGCAATCGCGTCCGGATCGGGCCTCTCCACGAGCATCCCCGTGTCGCCCACCAGCGCCGGCAGTTGCCCCACGGCGCTAACCACCGGCACGCACCCCGACAGCATCGCCTCCCCGACCACGAGCCCGAACGCCTCGACGCGGGAGAGCTGGGCGTACACGGAGGTCTCCTGGTACACCGTCTGCAGCTCGACACGGGGGCGCGGCGGGAGCAGCGCCACGTTGTCGGGAATCCCTTCTTTGGCCCGGAGGGCCGCCGCAAAGTCGGAGGAGACGCCCACGATCCGGAACGAGACTTCGGGCATCTGGCGCGCGGCCGCCAGGAAGAGGTCGTGGCCCTTCACCCTGAAGGTGCGCCAGGAGTCGACGAGGGCCGCCGTCGTGATCGTGTCCGGGCGCTGGGCGGGGCCCATCGGCCACTCGTCGGGACGAAATCCGAGGGAGATGACCGGGTGGGGCGTTTCCAGATCGGGCACGTGCACGCGGATGCCGTTGCGGCGTCGCTCGGGCCAGTTGGAGTACCGCTCCTCATCCTCGATGAGGGACGGGGACACGGTGGGGAGCACGTCTGCATGACGCACGACCCACCGTACGAGCGGCGCTCGCCACCGGCTCTCCCACACCCCGTAGTCCAGCTCGGGCAGCCAGTTGCAGTCCATGCCTCCGAGCACGACCGCCGTTGGCACGTCGTACCACGGGGCCATCAGCACCGGAAGCGCAGCGTGGTGGTCCGCAAACCACACGTACACCAGATCGGCCGATGGCAGCTCCCGGAGCAGCCACCACGCCTGCCGCGTCCACAGGCGCGCCAGCCCGAGCGCGGAGGTAGCCTCGTCGGCGTCGAAGTGAAAGGGACGGACGTCGTAGTGCTCCTGCAGAGTTTGCCAGTCCTCTTCGACGAAGGAGTTGGGCTTCAGGTAGACGAAGAGAAGTCGGGGCTGCTCGGAGGAGGCACTCATCGCGGTCCGGATGGGAAGCTGGTCAGAAGAGGCCTGATCACTCGTATGGTCTGTGGCAGCCCCGGACGGCTCAACCCCGTGCGGGTCTCCCTCCCCGGCCGTCCTCCTCGCGACGGGGACGGGTGTCACGACGCAGCCTCGTCGAGCTCCGTCGCCATTTGCTTTGTCTGGGCCCGGCGGCGATACGGCTGGACGGCCTCCGCGGGGGCTCCACGCCGGGGCGTCCCCGCCGCCCAGGCCTCGTAGTGGCTCTGAATGTACTCGGCGAGCCCCGACACGTCGTCCCGCCCAAACAATTGTCCGCCGTCCGTCCTCCGGAGGAGCGCCGCCGCGTCCCCGTCGGGCGGCCCAACCCCAAGCACGGGCCGTCCGCTCGCAAGGTACTCGTAGATCTTGCCCGTCATCATGCCGCCGGCCTGCGGAAAGTCCTCGATGCTCAGCAGCAGAAGACCGGCCTGTCGCATGAAGGCCATCGCCTTGGCGTGCGGCACGTAGGACACGTGCTCGGTGATGGAGGACAATCCGTGGGCGCGGAGCGAGCGATGCACGTTCGGGTCGACGGTGCCCACGAGCCGGATGCGAAGGGCGGGCACCTGGTCATCCGCTCGGAGTCGTTCGAGGGTGCTCCACAGCCCAACGGGGTTGCGCGAGGCGTAGAGCGAGCCGACGTGGGTGAGCTCGAAGGCACCCTCGGCGGGCGACGCCTGTTCCGACGGGACGTCGTCCGCGTCGTAGCCGTTCTGGACCACCGAAAACCGGTCCGGGGACGACTCGTCTGCCTTCTGGGCCAGAAGCGCACGCCACGTGGGACTGACTGTCGTGACCCGCTGAGCTCGGCGCAGCACCATTCGTTCGAGGAAGGCATCAAGGCGCCGGGCCCAACGCGTGTGGGGGAGCTCCTCGTAGTAGTTGATGTCCGTCCACGGATCGCGAAAGTCGGCGACCCACGGCACGCCGGTAGTCTTTTGCAGGGCAGCACCGATGAGGTGGGTGGAGTGGGGCGGGCCGGTCGTGAGGATCGCGTCGATCTTCTGGGTGGCGAGCAGCTGGTGCCCCCGCCAGAGGGCAAACGGCACCCATCCGACCCGCGCGTCGGGCAGGAACAGATTGGCCCGAACCCAGCGGCCCAGCCGCTCCATCCAGCCGTCGTCCCGTCCCTTCACGGACCCCACGTCCACGTCGTCGGCCGCACGGCCTGTGAGGCGGGCGTAAAGGCGGTGCGGATCGAGGGAGGTCGTCCGGTGCACCGTCGCGGCGGACGGCACGTCCTCCGCCAGCGACGGATCGGAGGCCGGGTATGCGCCCTCCTCCACGGTCAACACGTCGGGCTGCCAGCCACACTCGGGCAGATATTTGACAAACTTGAGCGCGCGCTGCACGCCCGGCCCGCCCGCAGGCGGAAAATAATAGCTGACGATCAACACGCGACGCATGACTCTTCGATCCTTGCTCGGCGAGAATACAGGCGCTCACTCTGCACGGAATGCTGCCCACCACCGGCGCAGCGGCGCCGTGAGGGTCCGCGTGCCGCGCCGCCACCACCGGTCCCGTGCCCGTTCGGCCGAGAAGTCGCACAGCACGTCCTGAATGTCGTAGTATCCCCGCTGGGCCTCCGGCATGTCCCCCTCTCCCACGCGCTCGATGAGGTCGGGAAGCCGCCGGTAAAACTCCTCGTTCCGATAGCGCGGGTGCAGCGACCACATTCCCGGTGACGTGCCCACCATTTGCACGCGAAGGAGGCCATGCGTCTGCATGTGCTTCTGGATCAGAGTTTCGGGCGCCGCTCCGGGGGAGTTCTGGAGCAGATGGGCCTTCAGGATCCCCAACAGATGGGGGCGCTCGAGGGGCAGGGGGCCCTCCCGCACCAGACGGCGACGATCCATTAAGAAGACGCGCGTCGTGAACCGCGGAGTGACCCGAAACGGCTTCTGCTCCGGAGAGAGCGTGACCTCTTCGGTCGCGGACGAATCGGCGTCCCGCTGCGGCGGGCCGGGATGCGGACTTACGCTGAGGACATTCGGGTTCTGCCGCAGCACACGGAGCGCCTCGGCCACCCAGGAGCCACTCTGTCCCCCGAAGAGCATGTCGGCATCAAGGTGCAGCACGAACGGGTGCTGGGCGGCGTGAAGCCCGAAAAAGTAGGCATAAAAAGGCCCCCCGCGAAAGTCCTTCGGGGGGATCTCGTCCCGATCAAAAAAGAAGCGCGCCACCTCTGCCATCCGGTCCGCCGAATAATCGATGTCCACCGCGCGCGCCGCGGAATAGCGCTCGCTCAGCGTTCCGACGAGCGTGCTCAACGCATCCTCAAACTTCTCCCACTGGCTCCCAAACCGCCCCTCGCTGCGTCGGGCCTCGCACGTCAAGAGAACCTCGTCGACCTGACCGGACCACACCTCCAGCTGATGGGGCAAGATGTGCTGAGCGTAGCGATAATCGGGCGGCGCCAGATTGATCTGTAGCGTGAGGTCTTCCATACCCTGAGCTGCGAGTTGCGGATCTTGCCTCGGTGTGGACCTCGCTATTCCTCCGACGCTTCGTCGTCCTCGTGGGCCTCTTCGGCGTCGGATCGGCGCCGCACGTATCCCATTCCCAGGAGGGCAATGATGCCGCCGTAAACGAGCGCGGTGGACACCCCTGCGATCCACACCCCGAGAGTGTGCGCCTTCGGCTCGAAGCGCATGACGACCTCGTGCTCCCCCTCAGGCACAGGGACCCCGCGCAGCAGATAGTTGACGCGGTAGAGGGGCACCTGCTCGCCGTCAATGTATGCGTTCCACCCTGCCGGGTAGTGCACCTCGCTCGCCACGAGGAGCCGGGGCGCATCCGTCCGGACCGTCCATTTGATCTCCTCCGGCTTGTACTGCGTCAGCGTCGCCTCGGCTGTGCTGGCGCTGTCGATCGGCGTCACCGGCGCGTCCAGCGGCTCTGGCAACAGCGCGGTCCGGCGGGGATCAAAGGTCGAATCTCGGAGACGCGCCCACGTCTCCTGCGCGCTCTCCGTGACCTCCGTCTCCCCGACGAGGAAGCCCCGGGGCACCGCGTCCGAATTTTCGAGCACCACGACCCCGGACTGCTGATCTCGATAGACCACCTCCGTCCCCGGGAGTTGCTGCCGCGCCACGATGTAGCGGGTGTTCATCAGATCGAGGGCATTCTCGTTCGGCGGTCCCGATTGCCCCACCTGCAGGATGTGGTCGAAATAATCCTGATAGCGCTGCAGCTTGGCTCCGTGATACCCCCCGAGAGACTCGTGGTGATACGACGGCCGTGCTGTGTTCGACGGGTTGCCCTCCACCAGCGAGAGCACGCGGAATCGGCCCAGCCCCCCGGCTTCCTTCCGCTTCTTCTTAATGAACTGATCGAACTGATACGTGGGAATGGCATCCTCCACCCCCTCCTGCTCCGACGAGTAGTTTTCCTCGTCCAGATAGCGCGCGTCTACCCCCCAGAGGTCAATCGTTACGACCGCCACGACCGCAAAACCGGCCACCCATGCCGGAATGGTGCGCCGGCGATACAGGACGAGGGCCCCCGCCACGAGGACCAGGAAAAGCATCGTGCGCTGGGCGTCGGTTGCAAACACCGCGCGACGTTCCTTCTTCAGCTTCTGCATCTGCTGGCGCACTGCCCGCTCAACCTGCGGGTTCTGGGGGGATACGTTCGGGTTCTGCTGGAGAATGCGGCGCTGCATCCGCTGCGCCTCGTTCGGCTTCTCGAAGTCGAGAAAGAGGTCGGGGGCGAGCCAGACGATGGCAACAATTCCGAATACGACCCCGAATGACAGGAGGATGGGACGTGTCCGAGGGTCGGCCCCCTGGCCTCGCCGTTTTGTCTGAGCGGAGTCGCGCCGCAGCGCATAATCGAGGCCAATTCCAGCAAGGATCACGAGGCCGAGGGCGCTGAGCCCGAGCCACATCGCGGGGGCCCGGAAAGCATCGAAGAACGGAAAGTACTGGAACATCGGCCAGTTAATCCACGCGGCGTGCTTGCCCAGCGAAAAGAGCACCGTGGCCAGTATCCCCGCCCCCAGGCCCCAGACCAGCCAGGTTCGCACCCGCCACAGGGCCAGTCCCACCAGCGCGAAGATGGCTCCTCCCAGGTAGTGAGGCCCTTCCGTAAATGTCTTGGGTCCCCAGTACGTCTGTCCCCCGCCGCCAAAGGCCTCCGCAACGATGAACGTAAAGAGCTCCCCGGGCCCCTGACTCCACCGCATCGCCTTCGTCCATCCCAGGGCAGTCTCCCCACCGCCTCCGCCGCCCCCACCCGCCGCAACCGCGGTGCCCCGCACGCTAAACTGCTTGTACTGGTAGGTGGTCAGGTAGGGCTGAGCGACCATGAACAGCCCCAAGACGGTGCCCAGCGCCAGCCAGCCGGTGGATTTGGCAAAGGGCAGGGTTTGTCCCTCCCGCACCGCCCCCACGGCCTCTACGAACCACCAGACCGCCATCAGCATGCCCAAGTCGTACGTAACCTGAGGATGCCGGGCCCGCAACTCGAGCGCCAAGATTCCCGCAAACAGAAGTCCCGCTAGGAGCGAGGGATTCCGGAGCGCATACACGAAGGCCAGAAGGACGTACGGCGCGTAGGCCAGCGCAATGAACTTCGTGTTGTGACCCGTCATCAAAATGATGGGGATGTAGGTCGTAAAGCCGAAGGCCATCCCCGATAATAGCCCCGCAAAGTGGTCGCGAGTGAGGTAGAAGAGGAGGAAATAGACCCCCGTCATGAGGAGGAAGAGATGCCCGACAGGCCAAGCCGGGCCCCGGAGCTTGCTGATGAGGTCGTCGACCTGAGGGACATCGATATTGTAGTTGATGTAGGGCATCCCGCTGAATACGTTCGGGGCCCAGAGGGGCCGTTCCCCCGTCCGCTCCTCGTAAGTCTCGACGAACTCAGAGTTGGCCTGAAAGTTGATCGAATCGCTTCCCGAGATGCTCTTTCCTTCAAAGACACTCGGCGCGTAAAAGGACGCAGCGACGATCAAGAAAATGCCGAGACAGATCGCGTGCCGTGTCGATGGCGAGCGTCGGGCCCACAACGTGTCGGATTCGTTGATCCGAGAGGGGGGACGCTGATGGAAGAAGGCCATAGGCCAGGGATCTGCGGGCGAAGTAG
>CAZMDV010000111.1:0-8278 GCA_964564875.1 uncultured Salinivenus sp. | reverse complement strand
CCGGGTGCCCGAGAGGTAATTTAAAACAGACTCTAAAGCCGCGCTGATGGGCCCGTCGGCGCTTCTTGGGGCTTCCGCCGGAACCGACCGGTGGTGGGCGCATGCGCTAACCTTGGCAGAAAAATTCCCGTCGGTCGTGGGGGCCACGCTTGCGCTCATCGTGGAGCATAGTGCCGACTGTGACAATCCACTGTGCACGTTCCTCTGCATCATTTTGCGGGAGAGGGTCGGAGCATTGAGATGATCTGCTCCTCGGCCTGTATGCGTAGGACATGCATGTCAATCTTCCCCAAATGGCATGAGGCCTTCGTGCTTGAGGGCTGCTGCTTGATGGCCGCAGCGCCGTTCTCTCCGCAGCTTACAGAAGGATGGCTCGCAAGGCCCTGTCTTTTCGGGCATGGAGGCGGACGCCGGTTCCGCTGGGCCGCAGGCGGTCTCCTGGCCTCCCGGTTCTGCGAGTAAGCTCTGCAGATAGTCGCATCCACACGTCGCCATGGCTCATCCGAGGCTCGACGCTTCTTCCGTCCGCGACCGGTACGGCCTTCACCTCCAGGTCGGGCTCGCGCTCTCGCTGGCTCTTCTCCTTGCGGCCACCCGGCTTCCTCTGCCCCTCGACAGGGACACGGCGTCCGAGACGCGGGAGCAAGAGACCGTCGACCTCCGGCGCGTCCAGCCGACGGGGCAGGAGCAGGCGCCTCCGGCGCCGCCAAAGCCTCCGGTCCCCCAGGTGGTGCCGGACGAGAAGATTGCAGAATCGTCGGGCATTGAGTTCAACGCCTCCCTGGGCCCCGATGCCGCCTCGGGCCGGAGCGCCCACCTGCAGAAGCGGCCAGACTGCGGAGGGGCACAGTCGCTTCGAGAAAAGACCCACTACCCGCCGTCGGCCCTGGAGCGGGGCCTTGAAGGTCGCGTCGTCGTGCAGTTCCTCATAGACGAGGAGGGAGAGATCGAGCGCCCGCGAGTCGTGCAGGGGGGACACGAGGTCCTCAATCGGGCAGCGCTCCGCACCGTCCGGCGCCTGGAGTGCACCCCCGGCAGACAGCGATCCCGGCCCGCGAAGGTAAAAATGACCATGCCGGTCATTTTTGCACTCCCCCCAAGGCTGGAACCTACACCTCAGCGGCCGAGTCCCCAGGGAAGATCGTTGAGAGACCATTGAGGAGTCGCGTTTCCGGTCCGTCGCGTAGCTCCCCGCCCCCCCGATGAACCACCTGCCCGTCTCGAAGACGGGACCACGGCTCTTCCTCCCGCTCAACCTGATGCAGCGCTGGACGCGCATGCCAGGAGAGATGAAGGAGCCTCGCCCCCGGCCCGTGCACCCGTTCCTGTGCCCGTTTGTGGACGTCGATTCGCTACCCGCTGCCCGCGGGCTACGAGGTGGAGGCCGGGTCCGATAACGATTGAGACCTCCCTCGCCCCCGGCGAGACGCGCTCATGTACCACCGCCGGCTCGAATGACGGGAAGAAGTGCTCCCGCCCGATCGCTACGAGGCGTCCCGTTCGTTTCCGTAGAACGTGGTGCAGGCGGATCGGGCACAGGCCATGCTCGTGGTGACGAAAACCCAGCCCCTGTTTGCTCCCGGCCCGACCCAGGGCCGCCGCTGCGTCGGTCCGGACGGCCGTTCAGGACACAGAGGGAGACACCCCGGCGCGCCGGTGGAGACGATCGTACAGCTCACTGGCCTCCCGGCAGAGCGACGCGGGGAGCGCGGCCTCGTTCACCTCGTGGGTGCGGGGCGGCTGCAGGCGGTCGGACAGGGCCACGAGGTCGGCCTCGGGCACGTCGGTGGCCTCAGCCAGGCCGGCAAGGGCCGGCTCCGGGTTCTCGGTCAGATGGGCGTACGAGATGAGGAGGGTCGACGCGTCGGCGTGCTCCAGGACGTGCCGGTAGGCAGCGATCCAGTACCGCATCCAGAACTCGAGGCCGTCCGGAGAGGGGGCGTCGGCCAGCCAGTCGCGGAAGTTGACGGGCTTGAGTCCTTTCCCGAACTCGTGATGCCCGATCGCCTCCATGTACTCCCGAACGAAGTCGTCCTCCTCGTGGAGCTCCAGGAACCGCTCGTGCTGGCGGAGCATGGAGGCGGCCTGCTGTACCGGCTCCCGAAACGGAACGAGGAAGGTCCCGTCGCGCATCGGGGACGGGGGGGCGGCGAGGCGGGCAATGTTGAGGTTGTTCTTCGAGAGATAGCGCTGCCGCCCGGACGCCGCCTCCCGGCGGACGGCGATGATCTTCCGCATGTGGGCCTCGAAGAAGGTGTCGAACTCAGCGTCCTGGTCGTCGGCCGTCCAGGGCCGGATGCGGTCGGAATGGTAGTGGTCGGGCCAGAAATGCTTCCAGACCATCTCCTCGAAGGCCTCCGGGCTCGTCTCGGACACGTCGAGCCCGTCGCCGTGGGCCCGCTCGCGGGTCGTCTCCTCCACGCCGAACTGCCCGGTGTACTGGTGCCAAAAGAGGGGACACAGGACGAACGGCATGTCCTGGTACGTGTGGCTCGCGAAGTGGCCCGACTCCCAGAGCAGGCGCAAGAGGATGGTGGTGCCGGACCGGGGGAGGGCCGTGATGAAGACCGGATGGTCGACCGACACGTCCGCCAGCAGGTCTTCGTACATCATCTCCTCCACGTCGGCGAGGGCGTGCTGGGCCGTGCCGGCCCGGAAGGCCGTGCGGTGGAGGAGCCGGTCGAGCCAGCCGTAGCGATCGTCGAAGGTCATGACGCACGGACCTGTTGGACGAGAAAGTATGCGAGCAGGCCGACGACGGTCGTTCCGGCGAGAAAGTCGATTCGCTGCAGGACGGCGAGGGTCTCCCCGAAGGAGCCTACGCCCACTTGGTCGAAGAGCCACACGATGCCTAGGGGCAGGCCGAGGGCTAGGGCGCTTCCACCCGCCAGGATACCCAGGAGCCGGAAGAGTTGGCGCGAACGGTCTTGGAGGGCCTCCTCCTTGGCCACATCGTCCAGCGAGTCGTCCCGCAGCACGTCGAGGGAGGCCGTGCTGTGACGACCCACCTCGCGGGCCCGCGCCGGAAGGTGGAGGCGCTCGATCGTGACGGCAAAGCCCACCACGACAAACACCGCGAGCACGAAATTCATCCGCCCGCGGAGGCGTCCTCAGAAGCGTCGGCCGTCGCCTCTGCCGACTCTGCCTCGTCGCCGGTCATGTTCTGGTAGAGGCGCTTGAGCGGGAACCAGATGAAGCCGAAGAGCGAGGCAAGGAGGGCCGCGACGGCCGCGATCAGGGCGCCGACGCCGGAGATGACGCTTCCGGGTCCCCCGTAGGCAAGGGCGGCGTCCGGCATTGTCAGGAAAACGAGTCCCAGGCTGAGGAGCGCAAGGACGGTGCGAGTAAAAGAGATCATAACGTGAGCGACGCGTGGTCGGTGCTAGGGTGCTCGAAAGACCTTCTCGGGGAGCCTCGTCACGAGGCCTGAGCGAGCGATTGCAGCAGGGCCTCGTCGATCCGATGTCCCCCATCAAAGGTCCGAACAGTCACTGGAATGTCATATTGGCGGATCCGTTCCTCTGCGGCCTGCCGCCGGGCAGGACTGACGTACGGGTCGTCCGTGCCCGCCACGAGCGTCAGGTTCAGGGCGCGAAGGTGGTCGGCGTGGCGGGCCAGGTCGAGGTCGTGCGCCGGGCCCCCGCCCCACAGCACCAACCGGTCGACGGCCGTGTCGCCCAGCAGGGCCCACCGGCTCGCCGTGGCCGCGCCCTGCGAAAAGCCGAGGACGCAGAGGGGCGAGGGGGGCTCGCCGCCGGAGAGATTTTGGACGGTGGCGTCGAGGGCACGGACGTAGTCCTCGATTTCGGCCTCTCGCGCCTCCCGGGTCATCCAGGACGCCCCTACCTGCTCGTGCTCGTCCATCCCATCCACGTAGAAGCGCGAGAGGCCCTCCGGCGCCACCACGCAGCGATCGGGCGTCACGACGGGCTCAAACGCCTGGACGAAGTCGGCGGCGAGCTGGCCGTAGCCGTGCAGCACCACCCACCACGTGGGGGCCGCGCTGGGGGTTCCAAGGGTGGCGACCCGGGCCGTGCGGGGGACGCGAAGCGTGTGAACGGTCGGCGAGTGGGCCACGGTACGACGGAAGCTGAACGAGAGCGCGTCGGGGGGAGGCCGGGTCTCAAGAGGGAAGTCCGTCCTGGGCCAGCGCTCGTTCCAGGCGGTCCAGTGCGGCCTCCGTGGACGGAACGACGTGAACCAGGTCGGTCGCGGCGGCCCGGGCAAACCGTCCCTCACGCAGCTCTTCGAAAAACGACAGCAGGGTCTCGAAGAAGCCGTCCACGTTGAGCAGGGCGATCGGATGGTCGTGGTAGCCGAGCTGCTTGAGGGTGAGAACTTCCATGAACTCCTCGATGGTGCCGTACCCGCCCGGCAGCACGACAAAGGCATCGGCATTCTGGTACATGATGCGCTTGCGCTCGCGCATCGTGTCGGTCACAATCAACTCGTCGGCGTCGTAGGCGATGCCCTCGCGGGCCTGCAGCTTCGACGGAATGACGCCCGTCACTGTCCCCCCGGCCTCGTGCGCCGCCTCCGCCATCACGCCCATGAGCCCGACGGCCCCGCCGCCGTAGAGCAGCTCGTGGTCTCGACGCGCAATCTCCCGCCCGAGCGTCTCGGCCACGGGCGGGTAGACGTCGGCGATGGCATCGCTCGACGAGCAGTAGACACAAATCGATGGCATAGAGTCAGAACAGAAGCGAATCTGGGGAACGACGGTTCATCATGCACAACGGCACCGGAAAAAGCGACTCCGCGCCGGGACCGCTCGGGGTGTCCTTCCCGGTCGTAGCCGAGCGAGAGGCTGGGGGCGTCGAAACGGAGCAAGAAGCGGGCCAGATCAATCACCGGGTCAAGCCGAACGGAGGGTGTGCAGGACCCGCCGGGCTTGGTCCAGGTGCCGTTGCTCGTGGGCGAGGGTGGCCTCGAACCAGGCGCCTAAACTGATCCGGAGCAAGGGGATTGCGGGCGACGGCAGCCGGAGGCGACGGAGGTCGAGGTCCTGAGCGTCGACGACGCACTCCGAAAACCGGTCCTGAAGGGCCAAAAATTCCTCCGTGGCCTCTCCGGGATAGAGGGTGCCTGAGGCTTCCGGTTCAAAGACCGACGGGGCCTCAAACGCCCAGCCGGATGAGGGCTTCATGGTGCGGACAAACCAGCGGCTCATGAAGCCGTATTCGAACGGCGGTTCGCCGTACGGCCCCTCGTCCTGGCCGCGGTGGATTGCGTCCTCCATCGACCGCACGAGCAGCCAGCCGGCCGTGTTCAGATGGTCGATGCACTGGAGAACGGACCACGTCTCCGGATCCGGGCGGGCGGCCAGGAGGTCGGTGTCCGCGTCGTCGACGAGGGCAGTGGCCTCCTCCTTCAGGTCGACAAATCCAGAGCGGTAGTCGTCGAGCTGCGGATGCATGGACGGAAGACGGACGGATCAACAAAGGGACGACGAGCGACGCGCTACGTCGCGTCTAGCTCCAGCAGGCCGTCGTTGACGAGGGACGCGAGCAGGGCGACGAAGGCGTCGTCCGCGAGGTGCGGCGTGAGGACGTCGGTGGGAATCTGCTCGCGCCCTGTCACGAGCTGGGCCGCGTAGGCGAGGTCGGGGTCGAGGGGGGTCGCGTCGCCGTTGGCGAAGAGGGTGGCCGAGCCGTCATCGTGATCGATGAACGCGAGCCGCGCCACCGGGCCCCGGCGCAGGCTGTGGCCGGCCCGCAGCGCCCGGACGAGTTCGGATTCCGACACGGGCGTCTCGGGCGGCACCGCCTCGCGGTTCCGGTCGGGCCGCGTTAGGAACTGGCCGAGCCACCGGTCGACGGCCGCGTCGTCGCGGACGAGCCCTCGCAGCAGGCCCCGTACCTTCTGCCGGGCCTCCTCGTGGAGAGCGCCGGGATGGTCGACCGGGGTGAGATCGGGGTCGCTGTACCGGGCCTCCGGGTCGAGGGTGTCGACGGCATGCTGCAGAAAGTTGGCGACGAGGTCCTGGTGGCGCGGGGCCCGGAAGCCGACCGAGTAGGTCATGCACGCATCGTCGGTGGCGACGCCGTGGTGGGCCACCCGTGGGGGCAGGTACAGCAGATCGCCGGGCCCCACGACGAACTCCTCGTCCGGCTCGAAGTCGGCGAGGATGCGCACGTCGAGGCCCGGCACGGTCTCCTCGTCCTCCACGGGCTCGGTGCCAATCTGCCAGCGCCGATGGCCCGCGCCCTGCAGGAGGAAGACGTCGTAGTTGTCGATGTGCGGCCCGACGGTGCCGTGCGTGGGGGCGTAGCTCACCATCACGTCGTCGAGCCGCCAGTCCGGCAGAAAGCGGAAGTGATCGAGGAGGGCGCCCACCTCCGGAATCAGGCGGTCCACCTCCTGCACGAGGAGCGTCCAGTGCGACTCGGGCAGGTCGAGGAAGTCGTCGGACGCGAACGAGCCGTGCCGGAGCTCCCACGGATGCGCCCCGCCCTCCTTCAGGATGAGTCGGCTCTCGACGCCGTCCTCACAGGCCAAGCCGGCCAGCTCCTCCGGCGAAAGCGGCGACTGGAAGTCCGGAAATGCGTCGCGAACAAGAAGGGGCTTCGTCTGCCAGTACGTGTCGAGGAAGGTAGCGGGCGAGCGATCGCCGAGGACCTTCGAGGACGGAGCCGCAGGGTTCATGAGGGAGAAAGTGTTTAGCAGCGAAAGAAATCAGATCGCCTGAGTTGGGTGCGTCGGTCCTCTGTGAAACGTGATCCGTGAAGCGTGATGCAGCTCCGGATCAACATCCCACGCATCACCCCTCACGCATCACGAACCAAAGAGATACATCAGGCCTTTGAGGGCGGGCCAAAGGAGGATCAGGGCGAGGAGCCACGCCACCCACCGTACGCTCGCGGTGCGCTGCGGGAACTCGTAGTCGCAGTAGGGGCACCGTTCTACGTCACCGGTGTCCTCAAATTCGAGGGCGCAGGAGGGGCACTCCCGATAGGACGACATGGGGGGCAGGTCGGTTACCGATGCATGAGGAAATTAGCAAAGCGTCGCCTTCCCGACCGCCGTCGGGATGGGCGCATGGACGCTTTCCTCCCACACTCCCAAACACCCAGACGCCCACACGCGGCGGCGATCTCTTTGAGGACTTTTGCACAGCTCAGTAAGCGTTCGGGACACTCAGAGTCGCAGGACCGTGCGGCTAAAGCTGCGAGGCCAACTCATTCAGCAGCGTTTCCACGTCCTCCTCGGCGACGTTTTCCGGATCGGGGCCCGGAAATCCCGCGTCCGGGGCCGATCGGGCCGCGTCGAGGTCGAACTGGTCGAGGAGGAGCGCCGCGACCCCCGTGGCCGCGGCGGAGAGAAGCAGGGCACTCACGAACTTGCGCATGGAGACAGAGGAGAGATTGATCGGAACGTTATTGGACGGTACGAAACGGCAAGGACCGACGGGAGTTCTCGCCCCTCCAGCGAACTTGAGCCGGACACGCAGGTTCATGGTAGTCCCGTTTGCACGATGCGATCGACGGCACGACCTGGTCCTGATCTCCAGAAGACAATGCGTCGCACCCTGGTTCTTCTGCTGGCTTTTCTCATCGGGAGTGGTGTTGGCAGCCTCGACGCGCGGGCCCAGCAGGATCCGACCGTCCCAGTGGCCCGTGTGAAGTACGACGGGGGTGGTGACTGGTACAGCGACGAGAAGTCGTTGACGGAGCTCTTTGCTTTCGCCCGCCAGCATACGCTCCTTGACCTGGGGCGCAAGGAGGATGTCGTTGAGCTGACGACCGACAAGCTCTATACCTATCCCTACCTGTATCTGACCGGCCACGGCAACGTGACGTTTTCCGCCACGGAGGCCGATCGGCTGCGTCGGTACCTGCTGCAGGGCGGCTTCCTCCACATCGACGACAACTACGGTCTCACCGAACACATCCGCCCCGAGCTGGAGAAGGTGTTCCCGGAGAAAAAGCTCGTCGAGGTGCCGTTCGACCACCCCATCTATCGCATTCGGTACGACTTCCCAAACGGGCTGCCCGCGATTCACGAGCACGACCCGGACGCGGGGCCGAAGGGATACGGCATCTTCGACGACTCGGGCCGCCTCATGCTCTTTCTCTCAGTGGAGAGCGACCTCGGGGACGGATGGGAGCCGGCCTCGGTGCACAACAACCCGCCCGAGAAGCGCCGGGCGGCCCTGCGGATGGGCACCAACCTTCTTACCTACGCCATGACGCACTGAAGAAGGGACGCACCGCCGACGGATGGCTGGCGTGTGGACGAATTGGAAGCCCGAGCTGGTTGCCCGTTGGATTCAGCCCAA
>CAZMDV010000110.1:0-8296 GCA_964564875.1 uncultured Salinivenus sp. | reverse complement strand
GGAGACTACTCGGTCGCCTCGCTCCCAGCGCTGCGGCTTCGTGGATCTTGCGCAAAACGCCTTCTGCACTCACCCAGTAGCGCCGCTACAGGATTCGTTTGGGCGACGTTTTGTGCGTCGCCCACTGTGTCTCGGCGTCTCATCCATCCACCAAACGGCTTCTGAGGGTTATGGGCTTACGGGAACGTCGACCGTCTTCCGTTTGCCGGCTTCGGTGTACGTCCGACCCAGAACGACGTATTCGAAACCGCATCACCCTCCACCCACCGCCTGCGCCAGGAGCCATCCGTAGAACGCCTCGGCGGCGAGCGCCGGGAAGAGGTAGACGAAGTGGTAGCGCGAGATGCCGCCAGTCGTATCGTATACGCCAAACGCTCGGCCGAAGCTGAGCAGGGGTATGAGGCCAACCCCCACGAAGAGACCGAGAGTCCAGAGCGAGTGCCATTGGTCCTGACGCCCGTCGGCGGGATGGTGGACCGCGCGCGCCTGGCCGAAGATCGGAGTACGGACGACGCGGAGCGTGTCACCTCCCGCAATCCGGCGCCCGAACGCTGCGCTCACCGCCATCGTCCCCGCACAGCCGGGACGGGTGGTAAACAGCAGGCGCCGTCCCGACGCGTCGGGCTGCTTCAGGCAGCCGGATCGATTCGGCCACCCCACCGCCACGTCGATTCCATCTGGGCCCAGCCAGCGGGCATCGACGTCAAGGCGGTACGCAATGCCCCTTTCGGTTGTACCGGGCAGTACGACGTCCACCGCCAGCAGCAGACTCAGGATCACCGTGGGCGCGGCGAGCGCCCGAATGCCACGAATGGTCCACCGGGCGAGCCGTCGCCGTCCGATCGCCCCGTCGTACCGGCGGCCCCGATGCCGCGGATCGCGCGTCGTCATGACTCGGTGTGCTGTGAGGCGGACGACGATTCCTCCCGGTCGAGATGAACCACCGCGGCCTCCGTGGCCTGGTCCTCATTAACGGTAAGACGGAGACACGTCTTTTCCTGATGCAGGCCCTGCTTGCCGGCGGCGCCGGGGTTTACGTACAGCATGTCGTTGAGAGCCTCTACCCGCTCCACCCGGAGGATGTGGCTGTGCCCACACACCAGCACGTCGGGCGGGTCGGCTTCCAGTTCCTCGCCCATGCCCTGCTGCCAGCGTCCAGGCCGACCAGCGATGTGGGTCATCCACACGTCGAGCTCCTCCACCGTAAACCGCTGATGCTCAGTGATGCGGCGGCGGATGGAGGCGTCGTCGACGTTGCCCCATACGGCCGTAACCGGAGCCACCGCCTCCAACCCGTCCAGGATCGACAGGTCGCCCACGTCCCCGGCGTGCAGGATTCGGTCTACGCCCGAAAGGTCGTCCGGCAGACTGGGGTGGAAATAACCGTGAGTGTCCGAGAGGATGCCGAGCGTCGTCACGAAAAAGGCTGATGTATCAAGTGGGGACAGTTTCCCGCTTGCTGTCTGGACCAGGGCGCGAGATACATGACCTCGTGAAGCACGCCGTGGGAATCTGTCACGCCTTACTCTTCGCCCTAGCAGCGGTCGGGACGGGCGGCATCACGACACAAGGCCGCGTGCACAGAGCGAATGCCCGACACGGCAACAACCCAAGTTGCGGGGAGAAGCCGCTTTGCCTCAGTGACGGCAGTCCGCAGACGGCGGGCCGCCACGAAGTATCGTGTGTCTGCGGCCTGTGGTTCTGCTGCCCGCCGTCTCATCGAAAACAGCACACGGGCCGCCTTGAGCCGGTAGGTTCGTATGGCACGAGGAGTGCCCGCCTTCCTACAGCGCCGCCGTCTCGCCCGCGCCGAAGACCCGCGTGTCATAGCCCGCTTCGTCGAAGGCGTCCCGGAAGGCGTCGAGGTCCGTTTCGAGGGGCGGAAAGGTGTCGTAGTGGAGGGGCACCACCAGCTCCGGCTCCACCATCTCGGTGGCGTGGAGGGCGCCGTAGATGCCCATCGTGAAGACGTTGCCGATCGGGGCCAGCATCACGTCCACGTCCCAGAGGTCGCCCACCCACTGCATCTCCGCGAAAGGGGCCGTGTCGCCGGTATTGTAGATCACTTGGTCGCCCAGCTCCAACACAAAGCCGTTCGGGACGCCGCCGTACGTGCCGTCCGGGAAGGACGAGCTGTGCCGGGCGTGGGTCGACTCCACGTAGCCCCAGTCGAATTCCACGCTGCCGCCCTCGTTCAGCGGCTGGATGGCGCCGTGTCCAAAGTTTCCCTCGACGTACTGGGTGATTTCAAAGTTGCCAATGACAAGTGGATCGCTACTTTCGACGACGGCCTCGGCGTCCGAGAAGTGGTCGAAGTGCGCGTGCGTCAACAGGAGGACGTCGGGATCGAGGGTGCTCGGGTCCGTCTCGGTATGCGGGTTTTCGGCAAAGAACGGATCAAAGAGGAGCGTTACGCTCTGGGTGTCGATCTGAAAGGTGGAGTGTCCGAAGTAGGTGAGATCCATGACGGTCGATCGCGTCTCGTTTGGTCAGGAGGATGGAGATGATTCGCGCGGTCGAACGGGCATCGACACCCGCCCTGTTTCACGCGTGGCGAAGGGGGGCGCTCCCCCGACACGGAAGGCAACCGTTCCTTTACTTGAGGAGCACCATCCGGTGCGACTGGATGCCGTGTGGAGTTTCGAGCCGGACGAAGTAGGTGCCGCTCGGAAGGCTGCCCGCATTCAGGGTGTGCTCGTAGTAGCCGGGATCCTGCACGCCGTCGGCCAGGGTGGTGATCTGCTTGCCGGACAGGTCCCATACGGTGAGGGTTACGGGTCGAGCCTCGTTGACCCGATACGCGATGGTGGAGGATTCTTTGAAGGGATTTGGAAAGTTGCCGATCAGTTCGACGGCCTCCGAGGTGGATGTGTCGGCTCCCAGTCCGATCTTGATTGTGCCCGTGGTTCGTTCAGTTTCACTCTCCGGAGTGACCTGCCGGACGCGGTAAAAGACGACGTTCCCTGGCACATTCTCGTCGGTGTACGTGAATTCCTGCGGCTGGCTGGACGGCGCCTCCACACTGGGCGGCGACAGGCGGTCCACGACGGCAAACGACGAGCCATCCGGAGATCGCTCGACGACAAAGCGGTTCTGGTCCACCGATTTCGCTTCCCAGCGAAGGGTGACCGACTGACCCTCGGTCTGGGCTTGAAGATTCCGAAGGGGTGACCGGAACGTAAGGCGTGTGGGGACCCGCCGCGCCCCCTCGGTCCACGTAAGACGATCTGGAGGGGTGTCCCCCTCAAAGCGCAGATGGAGCCGACCGTCCTCGTCTTCGGTCTTTCGGTTGGCAAACGAACGGGTCTGTTGCTGGCGGAGCGACGTTCCCGATCGGGCCTCCGCCCAGAACTGAATCTCGTCTAGTCGACCCGCGAAGAGCTGTCGGTTTGACTCGTTCTCTGGGGGGGGAGGTCGCCGCCCGCCGATGGCAAGGGGGAGCGCCCCCGACACGGGCGGCAGGACCTGGGCCTGAACCGAGTCGACCATCGTTCCGTCGACCATCAAGTGGAGGCGGGATTCCGCATGGTCGTACACGACGGCCGCGTGGTGCCAGTGGCTGTCGGCCACAGGCGTCTTGCTCCGAAGCGCCTGGTGGCGGCCCGCTCCGCCGCAGTAGAAGCGCAGGTGGCCACTCGGGTCTACGACGAACTCGAGCGGATAGGATGTGGTCTCTTCGCCCGTCCACGAGGAGAGGATCACCTGGTTGAGGTCATTGGTCTTCATCCAGAACGAAACGGTAAAGGGGGCGTCCCGGCCGGTTGACAGGGAGGGCGGTACTTGGAGGCGAAGCGGCGCGGTGGTTCCGCGTAGGTCGAGGGCCTGGTTCGGGCCGTCGGGACGGGGGGACGGTTGGATTTTGACCTCACGGGTGATGCGGTCGGTGGTGAGCGCCCGTCGCTTTTGGAGAGAATCTCGCTCCGGGCCGGTCCTGACAAGCGGTGTGAGATGCCACTCGTGCGTGCCCGTACGGTTGCCCACCCGTACGCGGACAACGAGCTCGTGGGGGCCTTGAATGGGCGACTCGGTCGTCAGGAGGACGGTGCCGTTCGTCTCAGGACGGTACTGAACCGGAACGGGGTTCGTGCCGTACCGGAGCAGCCGGATGTCCTGCACCGACCAGTGGTCGGGAAGCTGGAGACGCGCCCCGACGATTGGGGAACTCGGGTCGATGGTCTCGAATAGATTGGCCACGGTTCCGACCCATCGGGTTGACGGTCCCATCTCCGTGTCCTGGGCACCCGTTTCCTGCAGGCCCCCGGCAGCCCCGAGCGCACAGAGAAGCCCAATGAGACAGACGACGCGGGTCATGGTGGTTCGCTCCGTATTGACCGGTTCAGTCTCAGCCCGGGCGCCCAAAGCACGACGACCGGACCGGAAACGGAAGACGCTCGTTCACGAAATTCCAAGCGCGCTGTATTTTTGACGAGGACGATTTGTTATCATAATGTTTCGCTTCGTGAGCCGCAAATGAAGATCGTTCCCGCACAGAGCGGCCACCCCCCGGTCCGAGTTTCCAGGCTGGCCAAGCCCCGCGCAAATTTGGTACTGACCGCGCTGTCCCCGGTTGGGGAAATGACGTTCCCGTTTCTTCGTCCGAAAGCAGGGGGGCGCTCTGACCAATTGGTATGAGGCTGCTTCCTTGGTAGGACCGTACTTTGCCTTAACGTGCATTCTCCCGATTCTTTCCGCCCCCACGCTCATGGTTGACATTCCAGACGACTTAACCGACGTAGGCGTCCATCACGGAAATCAGCCACCGCCCGACACGGGTCAAACGGTTCGCTCGCCAACAGGCCCCGATCCGGGAGCGAACGAGGCTCGCTCCTCTCCGGCCCTCTTTCAGGTCGTGCGCACTCCTTCCAAGGATCGCCTGGCAGTGCACGCCCATTCTGCCCGGGCCGAAGTGGCGGCGCCTGACGAGGGAGAAGAGGTAGGCCAATACCGAACCGTGGCCGCGCTCCGAGACGCCCTGACGGACGAGGGGATCGAGGGCTGGGCGGCGGTCTTCGAGGACGCCGAAGCGGATCGTGTACTCGTGGAGACCAATGTGACCGCCGATCACGCCTGGATCGGGCAGTCCCGCTACCCGACGATTACCCTCTTCGAATCCGCGGAGGAAGCTCGGGCGTTTGCCGGCGCCGAGGGGCGTGATGCCTGAAGCGGAGACCTGTGATTGCTCCTGAGCCTTGATTGCTCCTGAGCCTCTGCGTGGTTCCCTCAGCGGAGCCGAGACGTCGACCCCCTGGTCCCCACCTCGGTTCGTCTCCGAATTGAACGAGCGCCGCACCCCGGCGCCCCACCCCTGCACTTAAACGCCTACCACAGCCTCGGCCTCGGAGTGCGTCCCACTCCCACCTTCGAGCAGTCGGGCGCACCATCCTCTCAACATTCATCTGGCGCTACCTATGCCCCTCGACACCCTCAATGCCACCCTGATCTCCGTCCACCCAGTCACGCCGCGCGTGAAGCAGTTTCTCCTCCGCGTTGAGGGACACACCTTCGACTTCACCCCGGGACAGCACATCAGCGTCGCCGTCGACACCGGGGGCGAGCGCCCGGAGTATCGGCCCTATTCGCCGGTAAGCCAGCCCGGGACCGACACGATCGCCCTCGCCATCAAGCGCTATCCCGACGGCACCTGCTCCACCTGGATGCACGAGCGATCGGTCGGCGACACGATTCCCATCACGCCGCCGTCCGGCAACCTCGGGCTCCAGGACCTGGACCGGGACGTGGTGTTTCTCTCGACGGGCACTGGCATTACGCCGATGCTCTCGATGACGGCCCAGTATCTCCGGGCCGGAGGGGGCCAGGCCACGTTCCTGTTTGGGGAGCGGACCCAGGAGGCGCTGATGTTTCGGGAGACACTCGACCTGTACGCGGCGAGCCACGCGAACTTTACGGTGGGGTATGTGCTCTCGCACGAGGAGTGGTCGGGCCCCACCGGCTACGTGCAGGATCACCTTCCGGACTACGTTGACGACGCCAGCACGCCCCACTTCTACATCTGTGGGGTGCCGGAGATGGTGGTGGAGACGAAGGGGCTTCTCTCTGACCTCGGTGCGCCGGACGACCACATCTTCACGGAAGGGTGGGAGGAGGGGGCTGTGGAGGAGTAACAGTTGTGCGTTGAGCGTTGTGCGTTTTGCGTTAGGCGTTGGGCGTCGATCGGGGGATGTCGGGCGGTAAACACTCGGAGGGACGGGCGTCGAGACGTTGCTACGGGAACCCTCCCCGCAAGACGCTTAACGCATAGCCCTCACGCCGAACGCCCAACATTAACATTCCATTCGTTCGCACAGGTGCTCACGGAGTTGCTTGCGGGCGCGGTGGAGTCGAACCCGCACGTTAACCTCCGTCAGACCGAGCTGCTCGGCCGTTTCCTTCGTGGATTTCTCTTCCAAGTCGCGCAGCTGCACCACGCGTCGGTAGTGGTTGGGCAACTCCTGCAGGGCGTCGTGCACGATGCGCTTCCGCTCCGAGAGCTGCACTTCCTCCACCGTGTCCGTAGCGGTCTCGTCCTGGTCCACCTGCAGGAACTCGATCGTCTCGTGTTCGAGGTAGTTGTGTCGGTCAGTCTTGCGGAGATGGCCGTACGCCAGGTGCTTCGCGATGGAGAACAGCCAGGTGGATACCGACGAATCGCCCCGAAAGTCGTCGATCTGCCGGTACGCCTCAGTAAAGGTCTGCTGGACGATGTTTTCCGCCTCGTCGGCATCGTCGACCAGTTTGAGAACGAAGCGACGGAGCCGCTCCCGCTCCTGCTCAAAGAGGCACCGAAATGCATGCTCGCTTCCGGCTTTGAGGGCATCGAGCTCCGGATCGTTCGACGTGCAGGGCTGAGGCATTTCCATGAGAACGGGCGGCACAGTGAGAAGAACGGCGCGGTCAAGTCCCTTGCCTTCAAGTGCACCCCAGTGTACCTTGGTGGAGGATTCATGTTATCACAGAAGTATAACAGAGAGATAAGAAATTAGCGTCCAGTCGTTATGCCCCGCCACAGCGTCGTCGTTTCCCTCGTGTTCGGCCTTCTGTCCCCAATGATCGCATCGGCCCAGTCGGAATCGACCCGGATCCGTGACCTCGGCCTCAAGCCCGGCGTCTTCGCGCCTGGTCCGCTCAACGCCATTACCGACGTGGACGGCGTTCGCGTGGGCCATCGGACGCTCGTGGAGGGCGATTCGGTGCGCACCGGCGCAACGGCGATTCGGCCGCACGGCGGCGATCTGTTCCGCCAGAAGGTCCCGGCAGCGGTGCACGTGGGCAACGGCTTCGGCAAGGCGGCCGGGTTTCTCCAGGTCCAGGAGCTCGGCACCATCGAGACGCCCATCGTGCTCACCAACACGCTCGACGTGGGGACGGCGGTGGAGGCCACCGTGGCGTGGACCCTCCAACAGCCGGGCCACGAGGATGTCCAGTCTGTCAACGCCGTGGTGGGCGAGACGAACGACGGCTTCCTCAACGACATTCGCGGACAGCACGTGACGAGGGAGGACGTGATCGCCGCCATCGAAAGGGCCTCGGGCGGCCCGGTGCCCGAGGGGAGCGTGGGCGCGGGGACGGGCACCACTGCGCTTGGGTGGAAGGGGGGCATTGGCACCAGCTCGCGACAGGTGCCAGACGAGCACGGCGGCTACACCGTCGGGGCGCTCGTGCAGGCCAACTACGGCGGCATCCTCCGCATCGACGGGATGCCTGTAGGCAAGCGCCTCGGTCGCTACGATTTTCAGTCTGTCGTCGAGGGTGACGACGAGGGGTCCTGCATGATCGTGCTCGCTACGAGCGCTCCCCTCAGCCCGCGCAACCTGGAGCGGATGGCCAGGCGGGCCATGCTCGGCCTCGCCCGCACCGGCAGCTACTCCAGCAACGGCTCCGGCGACTTCGTGATTGCCTTCTCGACCCAAAACCACCGCACCGGCAAGCAGGCCCCTCGGCCCGATTCACTACTGCCGAACAATCAGATGAGCCCGCTTTTTCTCGCCACTGTGGAGTCTGTGGAGGAGGCCGTCTACAACGCCCTGACCACCGCCACCACCGTCACGGGATACAAGGGGCACACGCAGACGGCCCTGCCGCTGGATCGCCTCCGCACGATCCTCCGCGAAGCCGGTCGCATCGACGCGAACTGATCTGTCCCACCCATGCCGAGTGACGAAGCGACTGAACGGCTCCGCAACGAGGTGTCGGGGGACGAAGAGATCGAGACAACCTTTCGGCGCCTCCGACACGACGGCCACTCCCGCCTGGAGGCCGTGCGGATGATTCTGGACGTGCTCGACGTGTCCCTCGCCGA
>CAZMDV010000109.1:0-8332 GCA_964564875.1 uncultured Salinivenus sp. | reverse complement strand
CCTAGGTCGACTACGGTCCAGGGCGAGAACAATACCAGCTGGGCGTTTCGTGCACTTTTTTAATCTTTCCTTCACTTTTGTGGACGGTCCCGCGCTTCTCCCCATCGAAACGGGAGGCCCTCACGGGAAAAGGCCTCAGGGGCAACCGTATGTTATTAACGCGTAATAAAGATTGCGAAGGGAGACGCTTTTCTGTCCGTAATGCACTTTCAAGGGGTCATTTTGGGGTCATGAAGGGCTCGTCATTGAGGGAGGGACGCTAGGTGACCGAAGAATCCCTTCAAATCCGGCGTTTCGCCGCATTCAGGGAGATCGACTCCGCTGCGCTCCGCTCAAGACGACTCTATTGCAAAGGGGATTGCTTGAAGCTACAGTAAGGCAATCGCGTCTTACGTCGGTCCTCCACACAGGAGGTCGTTTCACGGCGGTCACGTCCTGAACGATGAATCGTCCCCGATTCCCTCCTTGAGGTCCCCCACAACGGAGGCCTAATTAATGCCAGAGATCCTTGGCTCGACGCGCCGAGGCGACTTGATTCCGGCCTAGGAGACCGACGCATGCTTGAGCCGGATTTTTGGCCGAAAATGTCGGCCTGGCTAGAAGGAGCTGCCTGTCTGCGGTATTGGGAGGTCTCAGGACGCGGAGGCAAACTGACCGCTCTCACGGCGCCTCCCTACACGCCTGCTTCAGCGGCGATCGGGAGGATCCTCGTCTTGCCGTGGAGCTATCGCTGAAGCCCCTTGTCCAGGAACCTACCGTTCAGAGCCCTACAGACAATCCCAGGTGGACGCGTCCGTCGGCCGGGCTCTGCACCTCGGGGTTAAGGGCGTAGGTGGCCGAGATGCGTCCGATCGCCGTCTGGAGACGAACCCCGAGTCCGTAGCCTGGGTGCCAGCCCCGCGTAGCGGACGTGGCCTCTAGAGCGGGCCGCGCAACGTACCCGAGGTCGAAGAACGCATGGGCGTACGAGGCGCGGTCGAGCTGCAGCCGGTACTCCACGAGTCCGCGGGTCACGACATTTCCCAGAAACCGATCCTCATCGTAGCCGCGGAGCGACGTGGCGCCCCCCAGCCGAAAGAGATCGCTCCGATCGTAGTCTTGACTCAGGAGGAGGGAGCCGTCGCCCCCTACGGCAAGCACCTGCCGGTCGAAGAGCGGAAGGTATGCCCGGACGCGCCCTGTGAGGCGCTCTTGTCGAAGAGCACTGGAGACGCGTGTCGTGTCTCCACTGGCGGTGATCCGGCGGAGCCGTCGCTCCTTGCGGCCCTGGGCGAGATGGATATCGACGGCGACGCCGCGGCGGGGATTCTGGGGACGGTCGACCTGCCGGTAGCGCATGCCCACGCCGTAGAAGAGGGTGGTGGAGCGGGGGATTTGTTGGCGGTCGTTGAGGATCCGCGTGCCCGCCGGGCCGGGCCGCACGGCCTCGCGGCTTAGGGTGGCCGTCAGTTCCAGGCCGTTGCCCAGCCGGTACCCACCTTCGAGTTCATAGACCCGCTCGCCGTACGTCGAGTCGCGCTGCTCCCCGCGGAAGCGCCCCTCCACCCGCAAGGGAAGGCCGAGCAGGTACGGGTCCGAGAGGGACACATCGAAGATGCTCGTCTGTCCCGGGCGTCGGTCAAGGGTAAATTCGACCCTCCGCCCCCCGCCGAACAGATGTTTCAGGAGCAGGTGCCCGGTGCCCACGAGCTGACCGGAGTCACGCGTGCGGGAGGGCGGCAGGTAGCCGAGCACGGCGTCAAAGGCGCCAGGGGCAGCCTCCTCCACCGGAATTCGCAGCACGGCGCCCCCATCGGCGGCGACGCGCAGCTGGGGCGTCTCGACCTCCTGGAAGATGTCGTGCTCCTGAAGTTGGCGCTGGATGGCCTCCGGGTCGTAGTCGCGCAGGGGTTCGCCGATTTCCAGGCCCGCAAGGTGGGCAAGGAGCTCCGGCGTGGTGCGGGCATCGTTGGGCACCTCGATCCGTCGGAGCCACAGCTCGGGCCCCTCATCCACCCGCAGGGTTACCCGCAGGGCTGGCGTCTCGTCGGTCGTGAGGCGCGTCTCGGCAACGTGAATCTGGGTGAGCGGATGGCCGGCCTCCTCGTACCGGTCCAGGAGAACCTGGATGTCGGCTTCGAGGCGTTTCGGACGGAGGCGGTCTCCTTCGCGCGTCTCCATCAGTGCGTACAGCTCGTCCGCCGGGACAGCACTATCTCCTTCAATGCGTAGTTCTCCGATCCGCACCTGCGGTCCGCGGTGGACATGAAGGCGGACCGACGCTGGGGTGGCGCTGGTGTCCACCGTGGTGGAGTCGAGCGTCGCGTAGTAATAGCCCTTCCGGCGCAGGTGGCGGAGGACGCGTCGTCCCACGGCCTGCAGGCGACCGACAGGGGCCGTCGATACGGTGTCCGGCCACTCGGCACGCTCCCTGTCGAGGATGAGCCGCCACTGTACAGCCGGTGTTTCTGCCTCCGACGCGGCCGCTGCGGTCTGTCCCGTCACGGCCTGCGTCCCTCCGATCCCCAGGAGTCCCCCTACGACGAGCAACACCGTTCCGACCGCCGGGTATACGATATGTCGTCTGCACCCTTCCATCGTGTCGCTCCGCTCGATGACGCTCCTCCATCGCGTCGCACTTCCTCTCCTCGTTCTCGGCCTACTGAGCCAGATGGGAAACGGAAGTGTTACGTCCAAAGGACCGTTCGAACCCGCCACCGGTCCGCAGGTTGCACGAGCCGTCCCGTCGGACACGCTACTCACGTCCGCCGAGCCAGGCACGCCGCTCATCCTTACGCTCCCCTCCGAGCTGAACGAGCGATCGGTGGAGCGCTATACCCTTCTTCAAGGCCCCGCACTGAGTGGCGTCGCCGGTCGCTCGTTCACGTGGATCCCCCAGGGGTCGGATCTGGGCATGCATAAAGCCCTCCTCCAAGCACATGCTCCCGACGCATCCCCCGATACCCTCGTCCTCCGGATTAACCTTCAATCTTGACCGGAACCGGAGTCCTCGCCTGCCGAAATCGTCTCAACGAAGAATCGTCTCAACGAAGAGAAGTGCCTCGCGATCGAAAGCATTGCGTAGTGCGTATCTCGTATCGCGGACGCCGGATCGTGACACGCCTCGCTCCCCCGCAGGATGCCCAATGCCCAACGCCTAACGTTCAACACAAAAGGCATAATCCCATGGTCGATGGCACACGAGTCTGACGCTCCTTCCCTCTTTCCTTCCTCTACGTACCCCCTCCCTTTCGCCACGCCCCGACTCGGCCATTCCCGAACTTCCCCTCTCCTCCACCGACCGGCAGCGCACGGCGTTCCGCCAGGACCTGCTCGACTGGTACGACGAGCACAAGCGATCGATGCCCTGGCGCGAGACCGACGACCCGTACCGCATCTGGGTCGCGGAGATCATGCTCCAGCAAACGCGGGTCGACACGGTGCGCGACTACTACCCCCGCTTCCTGAAGGCCTTTCCCACCGTCGAAGAACTCGCGGCGGCCGAGCGCGATGAAGTGCTGAAGCGCTGGGAGGGCCTCGGCTTCTACGCACGGGCCCGCCACCTCCATGAGGCTGCCCAACATGTCGTCGACGAGCACGACGGCACCGTCCCCGATACCATGGACGCCATTGAGGACTTGAAAGGCGTAGGCCCGTACACGGCGGCCGCCGTGCTGTCCATCGCCTACCAGAAGCCGCACGCCGTCCTCGACGGCAACGTCACCCGCGTGCTATCCCGCATCTTTGCCGTGGAGGAGGACGCGACCACCAGTACGGCCCAGCGCCACCTCCGACGCCTTGCCAACGACCTGCTCGATCCGAAACGGCCCGGCGACTTCAACCAGGCCATGATGGAGCTCGGCGCACTGGTCTGCACCCCCAGCACACCGCTCTGCGACCGGTGCCCGCTCAACGAGGTGTGCCGTGCTCACGACGCGGGGACGGAGGAGGACTATCCGATCACACCGGAGTCCGAACCGGTGCCGCACCACGACATCGCCGTGGGGCTCGTCTTCGACGCCGACGACCGCCTCCTCATCCAGCGCCGCCCCGACGAGGGCCTGCTCGGCGGCCTCTGGGAGTTTCCGGGCGGCAAGCAGGAAGAGGGCGAGTCGATGGAGGCCGCGTGCCGGCGAGAGGTTCGCGAAGAGCTCGGCATCGAGGTGACCGACGTGGAGCCGTTCTACACGCTCTCCCACGCCTACTCCCACTTCAAGATCACCCTGCACGCCTTTCGGGGCTGCCTCGCAGACGGCCCGCCCGAGGCGCGGGAGGACCAGCCGTTCCGATGGGTCTCCGTCGACGAGCTCGACGACTACGCCTTTCCCCGCGCGAATCGTCGGCTCATCGAGGAGCTCGAACGGCGTCAGACCGAGCCCTCCCTGTTCGATTCAGACCCTCCGGTTGACTCGTCCTGAGGACCGTCCGTCGGCCCTGACCGAGCGCCGCCGCTCTCGGTGCCACCAACCTCAGGCCCGCCGGTCCGAGGCCCGCCCGGTTGGGGACCGTCCGACTGTACGTCCCGTCCTTGTTCCTCCTCGCCGAAGATGGCCGCCCCGATCGCCCCCCCGATGGCCCCGAAAATGGCGTTCACGACGATTCCGACCAGGAGGCCGACGATGATCATTGTCATACTCCCGCCGCCCTGAAGTTGCTGCATCATCTCCGGGGACATTCCCTGTTGTCCCTCCATCTGCGCGAGGTTCTGCATCATGTCCTGGCTGATCGACTGAGAATCCAGGCCGAGCGGGCGCAGTGCCCGGTCAAAAATAGTGGCGAGCACGGCACCGCCCACCCCGGCCAGGGCCCCGAGCACCGCCCCGTCTCCGGTCTCGACGGAGGTCCCGGTTCGGCTCGTGAACTGCTGCACCGCCACGGCGCCCCCGAGGATGACCCCGAGGCAACAGGCGAAATTAATGAGGCTGAGGTAGGACGTGCTGAGAATGCCAGTGACGACGGCACCGACCAAGATCGACTGCTGGCGAGGAGTCATGGCGACCGAGAACGTGGGTGATCAAAGCTACTCGAAGGCGGGGACCCGTACGAAGAGCCGGCACGGACCGCAGAAAGGTCGCACGAAAATAGTCAAGAGCGCCTCCAACCGAAAGGGGACTCACGACTGGCCGGGACCTTCGAGGGAGGCCGTCCGTGCCACTCGGCGGAGCAGGCGGTCTGTCACGTAGCTGGCCGCAATGCTTCCGAACAGGAGGCCGGTGAGGGCCCGACTAACCGGCCCGTTGCTCCAGATGCCCAGGATGGGTCCGATCCAATCGAGACCGAGCGGGACGAGCGAGCCGAGCAACACGTATTGACCGTATTCCCCAAGCGTCCTCCAGGGGGTCCAGTCCCAGCCTGTGCTCAATACCCCTCCCACGAGTCCGAGATAGATGCCGCTGCACCGATCGCAGATGGCGATGGGCACGCCGCCCACGTGTGGAGAGCGCCCCGGCAGTTGGTGACACACAGGCGCAAAGCACTGCCGCACCACGGGCTGCACCTCGGCGGGAAGGAACGGGGGAAGCAGCGCGAACACAAGTACGCTGCTCGTGCTCGCCAGCAGGCCATACCAGATGAGTTGAGCGCGGCGCATTTCGAGCATGGGCGTGCGGAGGAACCAGCAATCCTGAACGCCAGACGAACCGTGCCGACACATCATTGCTTCCGGCACCGGCTCACACTCCAGATCGTCATCGATGTTCAACGGACAGTCTCCACGACCGCCGTGGAGGTCGCTAAAGGATCTTCACCATAACCCCTCCACTCCACGGGAACACAGAGTGGGGGCTCATGTTGAGTATGGCGGACTTGTTATCACTCGCCACTGGTGAGTGATAACAACGATCGAAGTCTCACCCATACACCATTCACAAGGCATCCCGAACGAGTTATGACGAGCATAAAGCCTCTCGGCGACCGCGTCGTCGTGCAGCCGCAACCGGCGGAAGAGAAGACCGAGAGTGGTCTATATATCCCGGATTCGGCACAGGAAAAGCCGCAGAGAGGGACTGTCCGTGCGATCGGCGAAGGCCGGGTCGAGGATGGTACCCGGATCGAAATGACAGTTGATGAGGGCGATGAAGTTCTCTACGGCAAGTACGCCGGTACTGAAGTGACCCTCAACGGTCAGGAGTACCTCATCATGCGCGAGAGCGACATCTTCGGCATCGTCGAGGAAGACTAAGGACTGTGTCCTCGCGGCGTTCGACCTCGCGGTCGCACGCTTCCACCACTTACCAAGCTGAACACGAACGAAAAGACCCCTAAGCAATTATGGCTAAACAGATAAAGTTTGACTCCGAGGCGCGAAACGCCCTCAAGGAAGGCGTCGATCAGATGGCGAAGGCCGTGAAGGTGACCCTCGGTCCCAAGGGTCGGAACGTCGTCCTTGAGAAGTCCTTCGGGTCTCCCACGATTACGAAGGACGGTGTGACTGTTGCTAAGGAGATTGAGCTTGAGGAGAAGCTTCCGAACGTTGGGGCTCAGCTTCTCAAGGAAGCCGCCTCGAAGACCAACGATGCGGCTGGCGATGGCACCACGACTGCAACAGTCCTCGCCGAGTCCATCATCAACGCCGGACTGAAGAGCGTAACCGCTGGCGCGAACCCGATGGACGTGAAGCGGGGCATCGACACGGCCTCTCGGCACGTTGTGGATCACCTGCGTCGGCAGAGCGATCCGGTCGCGGGCAAGGAGCGCATCAATCAGGTCGCTACGATCTCGGCGAACAACGATGATGCTGTCGGGGAACTCATCGCCGACGCCTTTGAGAAGGTCGGCCAGGACGGCGTCATCACCGTCGAAGAGGCTCGCGGCATCGAGACGTATCTCGACGTGGTTGAGGGCATGCAGTTCGACCGCGGCTACCAGAGCCCGTACTTCGTGACCGACTCCGAGGAGATGGAGGCGGTGCTCGAAGACGCCTACGTGCTGATCTACGACGACTCGATCGGCAACATGCAGGATCTCCTGCCGGTCCTGGAGAAGGTCAGCCAGACGAACGACCCGCTTCTGATCATCGCCGAGGACGTAGAGGGCGAAGCCCTTGCGACCCTCGTGGTGAACAAGATGCGCGGCACGCTGAAGGTGGCCGCCGTGAAGGCGCCGGGCTTCGGTGACCGTCGGCAGGCCATGCTCGAGGACATCGCTGTCCTCACCGGTGGAACGGTCATCAGCGAGGAGAAGGGCTATCGCCTCGAGAACGCGACGCTCGACTACCTCGGCAAGGCCGACCGGATCACCATCGATCAGGACACCACGACGATGGTCGGTGGCGAGGGCTCGCAGGAGCAGATCAACGCCCGCGTCAACCAGATCCGGCAGCAGATTGAGCAGTCGACCTCCGACTACGACCAGGAGAAGCTGCAGGAGCGACTGGCGAAGCTTGCCGGCGGCGTGGCCGTTCTCAACGTGGGTGCTGCGACCGAGCCGGAGATGAAGTCCAAGAAGGCTCTCGTCGAGGATGCCCTCAGCGCCACCCGAGCGGCCGTCGACGAAGGCGTGCTGACCGGCGGCGGCGTTGCCTACCTGCGCGCCCTCGAGTCCATTGAGGACGTGGAGGTTGAGAACGAAGACCAGCAGATCGGTGTCGGCATCGTGAGGAAGGCCCTCGAGGCCCCGCTTCGCCAGATCGCCGAGAACACCGGCCACGAGGGTTCCATTGTGGTTCAGAACGTGAAGGAAAACGAGGACGACTATGGATTCAACGCCCGCACCGAGGAGTACGGCCCGCTCCTCGACGACGGTGTCCTCGATCCGACCAAGGTGACGCGCTCGGCGCTCGAGAACGCGGCCTCCGTGGGTGGCATGCTGCTGACCACCGAGTCTGTCGTCGCCGACCTTGAGTCCGAAGATGAGGACGATGGCGGCGGTGGCGGCGGTGGCGCTCCCGGCGGCGGCATGCCTGCTGGCGGTGCCGGCGGCATGGGCGGCATGGGCGGCATGGGTGGCATGATGTAACCCATCCGCTCCGTGCGTCACGTCCTCGACGATTCGTCGGGACGTGTCCACGAGCGCCCCACACGACACGAGCTGCCCCTTCCGGAGATCCGGGAGGGGCAGCTTTTTTATGTGCGTGGCCCACGCCGACAGAACGCGATCCGGCGGTCTCGAAGCATCGACAGCACAATCTCAAGAAACGTCTCCTCGTCGACCGACTCGACGACATCCGGCCTGTCGCCGGTACGCCCCACCTCCCGTGCGTGAAAGACGCCCGGTACGGAGATTACGACCACGACGTGGAGGCCTCTCCTCCCTGAAACTCTGCGTCTGGAGTGTGGTCCGTGTCAGGAGGATGGGATGTCGGCTTTATCAACCACCGCCACAGCGCGTACCCCCCGAAGGCCCACAGGCTCCC
>CAZMDV010000108.1:0-8358 GCA_964564875.1 uncultured Salinivenus sp. | reverse complement strand
GGCTGGCCCAACAAGATCGGCGCCTTCATGGTGCGCTTCACGCCGCGGCGGGTGGCCCGTCGGGTGGCCGGGTGGCTGAACAGCTAGTGACGTGTGAGGACGTTCGTGTCCCGACGGCCGTCAGGACCGCCGATGGTGCTCGGGGGGGACTCGACCGACTTTGCACATGGGCGTATGGGACGCGGGGAGCGGGAGAGCACCAATTCCCAGAGTGGTTGTTGACCATACGCCCTCTGGTTTGGGGTTACCCTACACGTTTGAGCTCGGCACGGGGAGGAGGAACAGTCTCGATTATTCAGGGCCCGACTCCTGAAATGGTGCTGGGCGCCACGTTTACCGGGGCGGTGCGTGCCCGTCAGGATGCCTTCCAGGATGATGGAGACGGCGGTCGCGGACGACTGGAGGAGGGTACGATCTTCCTGAGACTGGAACATGCTACCGATCCGCCGTGCTGTTCGGCGCTGCCCCCCCTGCAGCCGGGAATAGACGACCCCAACACGACCCAAGAAAACGGCACGTCTTTTGCGGTGGTATAGTTTGGAATTTTTTGCCGGACGTCCCCCCCCATTCCCACCCGCTTTTGCATCGACCCACGCAGGACTGTTCGCTTTCAGCTCACCCTTCGTCTTCGCCGGCGGGGCGAGTCCTCTCCTAAGCCACCACTGCCCACCACGACCGACTGGTTCTGCGTGGTCGATCTGGCGCCGGTATCGACCGATGGATACTTTACGCTCGCGGATGGAAGCGTCGTGCTGAGCATCTCGGCAACGGAGACCGACGCCGATGCTGTGGCCGAGTTGGAGGACATCGGTGTCGTCCGCTACTTCCAGTTGGGCGAAGACGAGCGTCAGGCGTTGCGCGAACGAGTGAACAACCAACTGCGTACACGAAATAGAAGGTTTCGGGGGCACTGAAGACTCGGGACGCTTCAAGTCAAAATTACGAGAGTACTTTTTGTACTTTCAGATACTGTCTATATTTCAGTTGTACTTTCCCATATAGAAATCCCTAAATGCCCGACGACACTCCGTCCTCAGAACCCCGGCCTTCCCACCCCAGCGGATCGGCATCGGCAGCCGATCCGGACCGCCTTCAGGCCCTCCACCGCTACGACATCCTCGACAGCGCCCCCGAAGATACGTTCGACCGCATCGCGGACCTCGCGGCGGCCCTCTTCGATGCCCCGATCGGGCTGATCACGTTCGTCGACGACGACCGGCAGTGGCACAAGGCCTGCGTGGGATTCGACGTCCCGGAGCTCGACCTGGATACTTCGTTCTGCGTTCATGCCCTCGAGGACGCCCAGCGACTCGTCGTGGAGGACGCGACCGACGACGAGCGCTTCGTAGACAACCCCCTCGTGACGGGAGATCGCCACGTTCGCTTCTACGCCGGGGCGCCCATGATCACCCCGGACGGGCACGTGCTGGGCACCGTGTGTGTGCTCGATACCGAGCCCCGCTCTCCCACCGAAGAACAGCTCGACCAGCTCGATAGCCTGGCCCAGATGGCGGTCGACCAGTTGGAGCAGCGCCGCCGTCACAAGATCGAAAAGGCCGAACAGGTCGCCGCCACCGAGGCGAGTGAATCCCGGCTCAACGAGTTGCTCGCCGCGCTTGACGACGTCGTCTGGGAGGTCCAGGTCCGCCCCGACACCCCGAACGAGATGGACACTACTCGCTTGAAGCTGCTGTACACCAACAGCGCCGAGGAACGAATTTACGGCCGCCCGACCAGCGCGTTTATACAGGATCCGGCCCTCTGGCGATCGGCGGCTCACCCGCAGGACCAGGCCGACCTCCCCACCGTCGAGGCCCTTCTCGCCGAAGGAGGCTGGCAGGGCGAGTACCGCCTCCTTCAACCGAACGGGACCGCCCGATGGGTCAAAACGTCCATCCAGGTGGTGGGGCGCCCGCCTGTCTCCGCAGCGGGCGAGGTGGAGTTGGATGCTCCCGTCAAGCTAGCCGGGGTGACCCGGGACATCCACCGCCGCAAGCAGGCGGAGGCCTCTCTGCAGGAAAACAGCGACGCCCTCGCCGAGGAGAAAACGCGGCTCCAAATGGCCCTGGACGCAGCCGACGCGGGCGTGTTTGAGTGGTTCGTCCCGGAGGATCGTCGCGTGTGGGACGAGCGCGTCCAGCACCTCTTCGGCCTCGACGCGGCCCCCGACACCACAGGGGCACTCCTCGAACACGTGCATCCGGACGACCGGACGCATCTCCAAGAGATGATGTCCAGCGCCCTGGGCAATGCCGAGAAGCAGACCTGCCAAGTTGGATACCGGGTCCGACGGCCCGACGGGTCCGCCCGACGCGTGCAGGCCCGCGGGACGGTCGAGCGGAACGACGCGGGCGAGGCCATCCGCATGATCGGCGTCTACCGGGACGTGACAGAGCAACGGAATCGACGCGAGGGGCTCCGCCGGAGCGAGCGCCGGTTCGAGGCCGTCTTCAACGACCCGAATCTGTTTGCGGGGCTGCTCGACTTGGACGGTACGCTGCGAGCCGTCAACGAGACAGCCCTGTCCCGCATCGACGGTGGGCGGGACGACGTGGTGGGCACGCCCTTCTGGGAGACACCTTGGTGGAACCACGACGCGGCGCTGCAGGCCGATCTGCAGGAGTGGATCGAGCGGGCGGCCGGGGGCGAGTACGTCTCCTACCAGTCCGAGCACATCACGGGCGACGAGCCGCGGTACACGATCCGGGGCAGCATCCGGCCCGTCACCGACGAGGACGGAACGGTGACGTCCCTCATCGCCTCGGGCCGCGACGTGACGGCACGAGAGGATCAGCGGCGCGAACTGGAGATTCTCCGCGAAGCAATCGAGGACGCCGCCGACGGCGTGGCCATCGTGTCCGATGGCGAATACATGTACGTGGACCAGACCCACGTCGACATGTACGGGTTCGACAGCAAGGAACAGCTCCTGGGGGAGCCCTGGCAAAAGCTGTACAGCGAGCAGGAGGTGGAGCGCCTCGAAAAAACCGCCTTCCCCATCCTCCACGAGGAGGGCTACTGGCAAGGATCTGTCGTCGGCTCACGCCCGGACGGCAGTACGTTTCCGGCGGAAATTTCCCTCACCATGACGGGCAACGACCGCCTCGTGTGCACTGTGCGGGACGTCACCGAGCGGCGGGAGCGAGCGCGAAAGCGACGACTGCTTCTTACGGCGAGCGAAACGGGCATTGCCGAGTGGAACCTCCGCACCGGCCGGGTGCAATGGGACGGGATGCTCCGTGAGCTCTTCGGACGCGCCCCCGAGACGTTCGAGGAGTTTGCCCAACTCATCCACCCCGACGATCGCCCGCGAGTGGAGGCACACCTCGAAAGCGTGGTCGAAGACGTGACCTCGTGGAGCGGAGAGTTTCGCATCGAAGACGGGGACGGCCGCACCCGCTGGGTCAGCACAATGGTCATCCCGATTTTCGAGGAGGGAGGGGTGGCCCGCGTGCTCGCCACCGGCAACGACGTGACGGACCGGAAAGAGCGGGAGCAGGAACTCCGCCTGAAGGAACGGGCAATGGACGAGGCCAATGTGGGCATCCAGATCACCGACGCCACCCAGGACGACAACCCGCTGGTGTACGTCAATGAGGGCTTCGAGGAGCAGACCGGCTACGATCGGGACGAGGTCCTGGGCCGAAACAGCCGCTTCCTGCAGGGGCCGGACACGGACGCCGCCACCATCGAGACGCTTCGAACGGCCGTCGCCAACGACGAACCGGTCACCGTAGAGATTCAGAACTACCGGAAGGATGGATCGTCGTACTGGAATCGGCTCTCTCTCGCGCCGGTGCACGATGACGACGGGACGCTGCGGAACTACGTCGGCATCCAGCAAGACGTGACCGAGCGGCGTCGGCGGACCGAGATGCTCGAAGACCGCCAGCGGAAGCTGGACCTGGTCCTCTCCGGCACCGAAACCGGCCTCGCCGAATGGACCCCCCGGACGGACGAGTTTCGGTTGGACGAGACCCTTCAGGCCCTGTTCGGGGTGAATCCAGAGACATTCGATGCGTTTGCCGACCTCGTTCATCCCGAGGACCGGGACGGGATGGCGACGGCCCTACGCGACATGATCGACACCGGCGAGCCCTGGAACGGCGAGTTTCGCGTGGAGACAGGGTCGGGGGAGATTGCCTGGGTAGAGGCGCGCGTGGCGCCCATCCATGAGGAGGGCGAGCCCGTCCGCGCCCTGGGCACCGCCACCGACATCACCGAGCGAAAAGAGCGGGAGGCCCGACTCCGGATGCTGTCTGCGGCGGTCGAGCAGGCAAAAGAATCGATCCTCATCACGGAGGGGACGCCCCCCTCGGGGGAATCGGGCCGGCGGATTGAGTATGTGAATACGGCCTACCAGGAAATGTCCGGCTACACCAAAGAGGAGATTCTTGGCGAGACGCCCGGCATCCTGCAGGGGGAAGACACGGATCCTGCGGTGATCGGCTCCCTGACCGAAGCGCTCCAGGCTGAGGAGGAGTGGGCCGGGGAGACGGTCAACTACCGCAAGGACGGAACCCCGTACACGGTTCAGTGGAACGTGTCCCCGGTTCGGGGCAAGGACGGGTCCATCGAGCACTGGGTCTCGGTTCAGCGGGACGTCACCGACGAGCGGGAACGGGAGGAGGCCCTTGAGGAGAGCCGCGAGCGGTACCGAACCCTGCTTCAGGCGGCCCCGGACCCCATCCTCGTTGCCGACGCCGACACAGGGGAGGTCGTTGAGGCCAACGGGGCGGCCGAGGCGCTGCTCGGGCGGGCCCGTGAGGACATCGTGGGCCTTCACCAGACCGACCTGCACCCTGAGCAGCGCGCGGAGGCATACCGGACGCTCTTCGAGGACAGCTTCAAGGAGTCCGGCACGAGGACGGCCCTGTCCGACGGGACGCAGATTGAGGTCCTCACCGCCGAGGGAGACACGGTTCCCGTCGAGATCAACGCCGGCATGGCCCGTCTTCCGCAGGGGCCCGTGGTCTACGGGGTCTTCCGGGACATCTCCAAGCGGAAGGCCATGCAGGCCGAACTCACCCGCCAGGAGCGCCGGTTCCGGATGATGTTCGAGCAGCACAGCGCCCCCATGCTTCTGACCGATGAGGCGACGGGGGCGATTGAAGACGCCAACGAGGCCGCCGCCGACTTCTATGGCTACGACCGGCCGACCCTCACGTCGATGTCGATTCAAGACATCAACCAGCTTCCGGCCGACGAGGTGGCCCGGAAGCGGAGCGCCGCAGCAGCAGCCGATGGGGAGGAGCTCCTGTTCGAGCACGAGCAGGCCTCCGGGGAGATCCGTACGGTTCGCGTCCTCTCAGCACCCGTCCCGAACCCAAGCGGCGGCACGCTTCTGTTCTCGGTCATCCACGACATCACGGAGCGCGAAGAACGGCGACAGGACCTGGAGGACCGAAAGGAGGTGCTACGCCAGATCCTCGACTCGATTGACGAGGTGTTTTATCTGCTCGACGAGAGCGGCGACCTCCTCCTCTGGAACGACAGCTTGAACGAGGTTACCGGCTACACGGACGCGGAGCTCGAGGCCATGACGGCCGTCGACCTCTTTGAAGATGACGAGTTGGCCCGCATCCAGTCCGCCATCGACGAGGCATTCACGAGCGGGCATGCTCGGATCGACGCCTCTCTCGTGCCGAACACCGGGGCCCCCATTCCTCACGAGCTCACGGGAAGTGTCTTCGAGGATCCGGAACGGGGCCGGGTGCTGTGCGGGGTGGGACGCGACGTCACAGAGCAGAGGGCCCAGCAGGACGCCCTCCAACGCGCGAACCGACGGTTCGAGCAATTCGCGGAGGCGGTGCCGAACGCCTTCATCATCGTCACGCCCGACTACTCGGAGCTGCTCTACGCCAACAGCGCCGTCGAGTCGCTCTACGGCGTCGACGTGGACACGCTACGCGACGACCCGGGTGCGTGGACCCGCTACGTGCATCCCGCCGACCTTGCTGCCCTGCAGTCGGACATGGACGCTCAGGTGCACCGGGAGGCCGACTGGCCGCAGCGCCAGGAATTCCGGGTGCTCCACCCCACGCGGGGACGCCGGTGGCTGACGGTGCGGCTGCACGCCATCCGCGACGAGGAGGGAGCCCTCCAGCGCATCGCCGGGGTGGCCACCGACGTGACCGAACGCAAGGTGCGGGAGCAGCGGCTCCGGGCCCTCCATCGCACCACGCGCGACCTCCTCGACGTGACCACGGAAGCGGGCGCCGCGTCGATCGTCACGGACACCCTCGGCGACACCCTCGGATTCGAGGAGGCGGGCGTGTATCTCCGCGATGGGGACACGCTGGTGCGGAGGGGGCGCACCGACGGGGAGGTCGTCGCCCCGCTGCCCCGCATTGAGAAGGGACACACGCCGCTCTGGACCGCCCTCGAGACGGGCGAGCCGCAGACATACGCGGACCCGAGTGCCATTGACGACGAGGTGGACCGGTCGGGAGTGGAGGCCTGCGCGTACCTGCCGGTGGGCCCGCATGGGGTGCTCGTCGTAGGAACCGACGCCCCCAACCGACTCGATGACGACGAAGTTCGCCTCGTGGAGGTCCTCGCCCGGAGCCTTCGGGAGACCCTGGACGCCCTCGACCGGGAGCGCGACCTGGTCGTGGGCGAACGCCGCTACCGCACCCTCGCGGAAAACGTTCCCAACGGGGCGGTCCTCCTCTTCGACGACACCCTTACCTACACCCTGGCGGCCGGCGAGCTGATTGAAGAATACGATTTAGGAGAGTCTGGCTTCATTGGCGAGCAGGTCGGCACAGTTTTGACCGAGGAGCACCCGTCTCTCGTGGACCGGTATCGGGCGGCCCTGGAGGGGGAGCGCACCGACCAGCGGGTCGAGATTGGCGACCGCACCCTTCGGGTTCACATCGTGCCGCTGCGGGGAGAAAGCGAATCCGCCGGGCTGCTCCTGGCCCAGGACGTGACGGAGGAGGCGCGCCGGGAGCGCGAACTCGTCGATGCCCGGGAGGCAGCCGAGGAGGCCAGCCGAATGAAATCGGCCCTCCTGGCCAACATGAGCCACGAGATTCGGACCCCGCTCACTTCTATTCTCGGCTTTGCCGAAATCGTCGGCGAGGAGGCGGACGCGGCGGGCCCTGTCGCCCGTTTTGCCGGCCTGATTGAGAAGAGCGGCCGTCGTTTGATGGACACGCTCGACAGCGTCCTCAATCTCGCAAAGCTCGAGTCCGGGAGCGTGCTTTCCGAGGAGCCGGTCGACCTGTCCGCCGAGGCCCAATCCATCGTGGACGAGCTCCAGTCTGCGGCCGACGAGAAGGACATTGCGCTGAGCGTCGACACCGGCGAGGGCGCCGTGTGGGCGCGGGCCGACACCGGGGGCGTGGGGCTCATCGCGCGCAACCTGGTAAAAAACGCCATCAAATACACCGACGATGGGGGGACGGTGCAGGTACGGGTCCACGCTGAGGACGATGCGGCAGTCATCGAGGTCGAAGACACGGGCATCGGCATCGACGAAGCGGTAGCGGCGCAGATCTTTGAGCCGTTTCGCCAGGAGTCCGAGGGGTTCGGGCGGGAGTATGAGGGCGTTGGCCTCGGCCTGTCGATCGCAAAGGAGGCCGTCGATCAGATGGACGGCACCATCGAGGTTGAGAGCGAGAAAGGTGAGGGCAGCCGGTTCATCGTGCGGCTTCCAGGAACCGAGGCGTCCCCCGAAGGAACGGGCTGAGAGTCTGTTTTGATTTTGGGTCGGATCGCGAGAGCGAGAATTGACGGAGCGAAAATCGCACCCTGAACGAGGCCTGTAGTGGAGCGCCCTGAGCGCCAGCGAGGAAGTACTTTCAGAGTGCTACCGGTTGAGTGAAGGGGCGATTTGCACCAAGGGCATGACCTACGGCCCCAGCCCGTCAAGGCCGCTCGGAGCCCGAGAGATAAATTAAAACAGACTCTGAGGCCCTGGAACGCTGGAGGCATTCGCCCCTGGAAGCCCCCCGCTCAGGTTGAGTCCGGCAGGGGGACGACACGACCGTGGCGTCCGCGGCGAATCTGGATGACCCCGCTCTTGTCCGTTTCGGTCCGTCGCCCCTATCGCCTGCGTCGAACCGGCGCACAAATTCCGAGCGACTGGCGCGGCCGGCAGGCAAGGGCAGAAATGCACGTCGCCCCCGCGTACTGTCACTGGAGGGGGACGCCCGACTACTGCTGAAGCACCGGTAGTTCGTAGACGCAGGCCGAGTCTCCGTCGGGCATGTGCCCCGTCCGCTCCACCTCCTCGAAGAGGGCCTCGTAGAAGCAGACCTCCGAGGCGCAGGGCAATTCCGTAGTCCCGATGATCTCGGCGAACGGACAATTGCACTCTCGAACCGTCACCCGGTCCTCCTCGACGCGAAC
>CAZMDV010000107.1:6600-8371 GCA_964564875.1 uncultured Salinivenus sp. | reverse complement strand
ATGACGTCGTAGTCGGTCGTCATGGGGAGAGAGGGGAAGTCTCGGTGAGAGCAAATGGAAGCTGCGTAGGACGTAGACCCGGTTCGTTACAGCGGAGCGACGCACAGGCGGCCGTCGCGCACCGGGAACAGGTACACACCGACGCCCGGGTCGATCCCCGCGCATTCCGAGACAGTTTCCCACCCCTCCATACAGTAGTTCTGTCCTCATTTTGGCGTCGAGGCGCACCGGGCAGCGTTACGAACACCTGATCAATGATCCACCCGGGATACCGGAGAGGTGTTCGCCCGTTGAAAGAAACTTCGATGGCTGACCCCACCCGGAAAAATCAGGTTCATCGTCAAACAGTCGGAATCCCCAGTGTGGTTGTGTGGTCAGCCTCCGTAAAACAGGTGAAGGCGCGTGAGCTTCGCTTCGCCTGCCAAGTCTAGCCCTATTCGTATGAGAGGACAGGCGGAGGCGCGGACGATGTCGCCGCGGTCGACCCCCTGCTTCGCGAGCCGTAGTAACGTGCGATTGCTCCAGGATTCCCGGTGCAGAGGTCAAACTTTTCCGGTTCCGATTTGTAAATCCTCTTGGTAAGGGGTCGTAACGTTGCTCGATCCTTTCTGGTAAAGAGGGCCGTAGACAAGCCGCCCAATAGGTTCTCGCAGGGGCAGTCTGCTACCCCGCACAACGCTGACGTCGAGCCCAGTCTCCACCACTCCTTCACGCCGAGACCCCTCTGCCCGATGCGTACGACCGACCTCGCCATCTGCTTTGCCGACATTTGTGATAGCACCTTTCTCTTCGAGACACATGGAGACGACCGGGCGCGAAAAATCGTCGGACGGACGCTCACCCTCATTGCCGAGGCGATCAAGACCCACGACGGGACGGTCGTGAAGTCGCTTGGCGATGGACTTCTGGGCACCTTTCCGGAGTTTCCCTCGGCGGCGCACGCGGCCGCACAGTTTCCTCAGGTCGTGAAGGAGGACGAGACTCTGGTGTCTCTCGGGATCGAGGTGCGGGGAGGACTCTGCTACGGCACGGTCCTCCAGGAGGAGGACGGGGATGTGTTTGGCGATGCGGTCAACACGGCGTCTCGCCTGGCCGAGTGGGCCCGCGCAGATCAGGTGGTGACGACGGCCCAGGCCCGAGATGCGCTTCCGGAGTACCTCCAGAAGCAGACTCGATCGTTGGGCGAAACGATCCTGCGGGGCAAGGAGGAGCCCGTGGAGATTGTGGAGCTACTGATCAAGCAGAGCCAATCTGACCTGACGGTTGTCGAGTCCCCGGCGCGCAGTGCTACGCAGGAGCAGGAGCGCGTGCTCTGTGTGCGTCACCAGGGCGACCGTTTTACGGTGCGCCAGGACCCGTTGTGGCTGGGACGAGGTGCGAAGGCAGATCTCCGCATCAACGATGCCCGCGTCTCCCGGATGCACGCGGTCATCAATAAGCAGCGTGACGTGTTTCAGATCACCGACCAGAGTACGAACGGGACGTACGTCCAGCTTGGCGGGGACGAGGGCGCGCTCTACCTCCGCCACGACCAGCTCCTCCTACGCGGGACGGGCCACATCAGTCTAGGGCGACCCCTCGATTCCAATGACACCCATCGGTTGCACTTCGAAAGCATCATGGAGACCTCCGAGCAACAATAGGGACCAAGGAGGCGCGATGAACAGGACGCAATCCAGTCCGGCCGTGGACCGACTTAACCCCCACCCGACAAACGACGTTCTGAGGCCGTCAGCCGGAAGCGACGGCCGTCGAGGCAAAAGCGGGGCCA
>CAZMDV010000107.1:0-6500 GCA_964564875.1 uncultured Salinivenus sp. | reverse complement strand
GCGCCCGTGCGAGCGAGGGTCCCCGTATTCGGACGTCTCGTGGCAGCGACGTGTCTACGTGCCCTCAACTCTCGATTCGCTGCCGTATCCTTCTGCGTCGGGGTCCGCAGCGTGGGAGATAGACACGCGATGGAGGGATACCTCGAAGGAGCCGTCCTCCTCCACGACGACGCGGCGAAATCCGGGATCGGCCTCGCTGAGGCGAAACTCCTCGGATTCCGGGGCAAACTGAAAGCAGGTGGATGGACACCCGTACAACTGCGTATCTCCCCACTCTGCCCGAACTTGCTGGTGCACGTGCCCGAACAGCACGAGCCGAACCTGGGGGTGGGCGTCGACGATGTGCCGGAAGGACTCGGGCTCACGAAGATTGATCGGGTCCAGCCACGCCGACCCCACGGGCACCGGCGAGTGGTGCATGGCAATGAGCGTCGGCCTCTCCGGATGCGCCGTCAGAGAACGGTCCAGAAACTCAAGGTCCTCTTCCGACAACGCCCCGTGCGTGTGATCTGGCAGGGCCGTGTTCAGGGCGACCACGCGCCAGGCTCCGACCGAGAACGCCCGATCCGGCCGGAACGGCGGGCCATGGAGAACCTCGTTCATCACCGAGGGCTGATCGTGATTGCCCGGCACCCAGTAGCATGGAGCGTCCAGTGGATTCACCAGCTCCCGGACTCCTTCGTACGCGGCCGGCGTTCCATCCTGCGAAAGATCGCCCGTTAGTAGCGCGAGGTCCCACGGGTGGGCGCTGGCCTTCTCCACCACCTCATGAAACGTCGCCCGAGGAGGGACGCCGAGGAGCGTGTCCGCCGGATCGGCGAGAAGGTGCATGTCGGTGATTTGAAGGAGTTTAAGCGACATCGGAAGGAGAGCGTAGAGATTGCGGTAGCGTCGTATCGCCAGGGTCAAAACAAGGGCATTCCGGCGCAGTGTGCTGTTCGGAGATTGCTCACAGACGGCTGCCTCTCGGTCCCACCACTTGCCCTGTTCAATCCGGAGTGGGACTGAATCGGTACTGCTGAATCAGCGCTGTCGTCTCGGTCAGTACCACCTTGGCCGAACTCGCGAGGGGAATGGCAAGCACAATTCCCACTAGGCCGAAGTACTGGGCCGCAACCCAGAGGATAAGCAACACCTCGAGGGGATGCAGGTCCACCGCTTTCCCGTACACGAACGGTGCAATGAGCGCCTCGTCCACGAGCTGAATGGCGAGCAGCGCGAGCAGCACGAGCCCCGCCATTATGGGCGATCCGGTGTTCACCAGTTGAACCAGCACGACGACGCCGGCGCCAAGCAGGGGACCGATGTACGGGATGAAGTTTGTGATGCCGATCAGTACGCCCAGAAGAATGAACGATGGAACCTCGAGGACCCACAAAGCCCCAATCGCAAGTCCGCTGATGATTGTGTTCTGGATCACGATGCCCCGAAGGTAATTCCCAAGCCGCAAGTCGATTTTGTGGAGGGCCTCCAGGCTAAACTCAAAGTACCGGTTCGGGACGAGTCGAATCAGTCCCTGCTTGATTTTGGGTCCGTCTCGGAGCAAGAACACGGCCAGAAAGGGGACAATGATGGCGTCCCTCGCAACCCCCAACGCTCCCCGGACCCCGCTCAACAATTGACTCCTGAATGTTTGACTGAGCCTTTCTCGCAGTCCCAGTTCGACCGGCTTGTCCCCGAGCCAGGTCGCAAAGGCACTCAGTTGCGTTTCGAGGTATCTGACCACCTCCCCGACCTGCTCGAGCTGGGCGTTTGCCCGTAAGCTCTCGACCTGCTGCTCGACCACGGGTTTTATGCCTACGCCCACCCCAATTAGCCCAGCCACCAGGACGCCAAGCACCAGAAGGGTCGCCGTCGTCCGGCCCATCGCACCCTGGAGCCGACGCACGAGCGGATCCAAGAGGTAGGCAATGAGGGCCGCAACGAGAAACAGCTGGGCGATGTCCCAGAGGAAGTAGAGAGAAACTCCAACCCCTCCCAGGAAGAGGGCGCCGTAAACGCGCCGACGAAGGCTCCCCGGAAGGGCCGAAATCGTTACGTCCGTGCTCGACTCCGACATTGGAGAAAAGGGATGGGGAGATGCAGCGGAGAAGCAACGGCCTGAGCCCTTTACGACTCGTCTTCGCCTGCCGTCGCCTCGGCCAGCTGTTCGCGGAGTTGTTTTACCTGCTCGTTGGTCTTTATGAGGCGCTCGCTGAGCACCCGTCCCATGCGGAGCAGAATCTGAACGCCGAGTGAGGGATCTTGCTCGACCAGGTCGAGCAGGTCGGGACGAAAAAGCCCGTAAAGCACCGAGTCGGTCCGGGCGATGGCCGTTGCCGACCGGGGCGTTTCGTTCAGGAGGGAGAGTTCCCCGAAAAAGTCTCCGTCGGTGAGCTCCGCGAGCGTACTGTCGGTGGGCTCGTAGAGAATCTCGATGGTCCCCTCCTGAATGATGTACATTCCGACTCCGGGGTTCCCCTGATGAAAGAGAATCTCGTCGCGATCATACTCGCGCCGGTGCAGAATGGACTCAACGGCGGACAGTTCTTTCTGGGACAGATCGCTGAACAGAGGAATATTTCGGAGCAGCGCGTGGATGGAGTCCTCACTGCTGCGAAAGATGTTGCCCCAAAGGCTATCCATGGCAAATGTGCGGCGTGACAGATTCGTCTCTTGCGGGATCAGGAGCTGGTTAAGGCAGGAATCCGACGCCGAGACGGGCGAAGGGACTGACGAGGCGCAGTCGGGTCCACGCAGCGGCGAAGGCCCAGTGCTGCTAATTCCCCAACACGATTGGACGTGTGATCTGTTCGCCCGGCGCTCCTCGTCCGTTTCGCACACCGACTGAGACGGTCGCAGGCGGCTGTCTTCCCATGTCGGACCCCTGCCCCGATTCCGCGGGTGGCATCGAGGGCGCTTCAGGGCCGCGCGCTTTTCCTGGCTCCTCCCGACTGACCGACGGCGATCCCCGGTCCCCCTATCCCCGGTCCGCCCCCAGGCCGGTCGTCGGACGGGCGCCCCATCGGCCCCCACTCTCTATGCGCGCCCGGCGCGGGATGGACGACGTGTTGCTCTCGGAAGGACAGCACCTCGACGCCGGACTGGGCCAAAAGTCGTCACCCGCGCCGTTGGAGACGGGATCCGCACGGCACTCCTGGACTACCGTGCTTCAAAGAAGTGAGACGGCCCGCGCCGAGATGAAGAGGCTCGGGAAGCTCACTCAGCGTCCTTCTCCAGGGGAGTCCCCCAATGTGGCAAGCAAACCGGCTGCCGACACTCCTCAAGCCACTCGTCGGCCTCGGTCCGGGTGACTCTGGCCAGCTCCGAGAGCGCCTGGTCCGCCCCCTCGGTGTGAACGAGGACCCGCTCGGACTGGACGGCGTCGAACGAATCGCCTGCGAACGAGGGGCCCGTCGCGTCCCCCAACTCGAAGCGAACGCTGCCGGTGTGCTCGGTTCGCTCGCGGGCCGCTTCGAGCATCGTCTCGCCAGTATCGACCCCGACCACCTCCCCGTCGCGCCCACCACGACGATCCTGTATCGGAGGGCGGCGGATCCGTGACATTCTCCGTCCTACTTTGCATATTTGATGCGGCACAGTCCCCGACAGAACAGAGCGCTAGTACGGTGCTCAGCGGATGTGCCACGCAAGAGTGTTCCGCCCGTTGCTGCATAGGGGCGTTTGGGCGTGTGAGCATTCGCAACCATGCTTCTCACGTTCGCGCCCCCTCGCCTCTTACCCACCTCGTCCCCAAACGCACTCTCCCCGAAGCACCCGTGCCCGAACTCGTAATTATCGCCGCCGTCGCCGAAGAGAACCGTGTCATTGGGCAGGACAAGGACCTTCCCTGGCACATCCCCGAGGACCTGCAACACTTCAAGCGCCTCACGACCGGCCACACGGTGCTCATGGGCCGCCGCACGTTCGAATCGATCGTGCATCAGTTCGGCGGTCCCCTCCCCGACCGGCGAATGGTCGTACTCACCACGCAGGATTCGTTCGACGAGTATCCCGAGGTCGAGACCTACGCCTCCATCGACGCGGCCCGGGAGGCCCTGACCGACGAGGACATTGTGTTCATCGGCGGAGGTGAGTCAATCTATCGCCAGTTCCTGCCGGAGGCCGATCGGCTCGAGCTGACCCTCGTCGAGGGCGACTACGAGGGCGACACCTACTTCCCCCGGTTCGAGCACCTCGTCGGGGACGTGTTCGAGGTGACCGACGTTGAGGCGCACGACGGCTTCCGGTTCGTGACCTACGAGCGCCGGAACACGGAAGAGGACTGACCCATCGGCTCCCGGGCAAAAAACGCCTCGATGCGGTCGTGCTGGCGCTTTGCGTCGTTGTAGCCGACTTCGAGGAGGCGCTGGAGGTAGTCGGGGGTAAAGAGAAGCATACTCAGCCAGTCGGGCGGGGGATCGGTTTGCCACTCTACGAGATTGAGGAGCCTCCCCATGGCCCCGCCGATCTCTAGGTCGTAGTCGCCCGCCAGCGCGCCGAGGTCGACGGAGGGGCGCAGGACGAGGAGGTCGATGGGCTGGAGCCGACCGCGCTGTCCCGGACGGATGCGGCGCACGAGACGGTTGATGCGGCGCAGCACGGCCGCGTCGTGCTCCAGCACGTCGAGCATGAGCACGTTGGCGAGGATGCCCATCATCTGGAAGAGGGACGGATAGGCGGGCGTGCGGGCCGCGCGGGTGGCCTCGACCTGCGACCGCTCGTAGCGGGTCGAAATGACGAAAAGACGGTTGGCCCCCAGGTGGATGGCGGGGGCAAGGGGATCGAGCATGCGGAGCCCCCCGTCGCCGTACCAGGCGTCATCGAGGCGCACGGCCGGAAACACCATCGGCAGGGCCGTGGAGGCCATCACGTGGTCGAGGCTGAGCTCGGTACGGCGCCCCACGCGGTTGGGCCGTTCCCAATCCTGCATCGAGCAGCCCTGCACCCACGTCACCGTCTGGAGCGTGGCATAGTTGGAGGTGGAGATGGCAAGGCCCTCCAGGCGTCCGGCATCCAGGTTCTCGGCGACGCCCGTCAGGTCCCCCTTCGCGTCCGTCGGCAGCCGCCGGTCGAGGTAGGCTCGGAGGGGGGCAGTGTCCAGGAGGGTTTGCTCAGTGCTCGGGGTGCCCCGCACCAGCGACCGGCCCAGCGTCCAGAGGGAGCGCGGCGCAAACACGTCCTCCATCGTCAGCTCCTCCCAGTAGCTCGTGAGCCGTGCGGTCCGCCGTGCCCACGGCCCGGGATCGGCCGCGAGGTGGGCCGCATTAATCGAGCCCGCCGACACGCCCGTCATGAGCGGCACCGAGGCGCGCGGGAACGCCTCGCCCACGTAGCGGAGAACCCCGGTCTGGTAGGCCGCCCGGGCCCCTCCGCCCCCGAGCACGAGCCCAGTCGCCGAACTCTCCGAGGCCCCGGGAGCCGAATCGGCCGCAATGTCGGACGAATCGCCGCTCATCGATCAGGAAAGACGATGCGGGTCTATCTCACATGTTGGGAGTACACCGTCTGCACTCCGGCAAAGCGATGTGCCCTTCGCCTCCTCTCCCATTCCCCGACTCTCCCAGTCCCCCACGCTCAGGACGTATGCCAGCGGTACTGCTTCAGAACCTCGGGATCTTGCGTGCGCTTCATAACCGTGCCGCATTTCTCACAGTAAAAGACGACCTCCTTCACAGGCGCAGAGACCCCAAGCATAAAGAAGAAGCCGGCGCTCAACCCATACCGGGGCTCTGCCGTCACCCGTGGATGTGTGAGATCGTTGCCGCACGAGCAGGAAGTGCTGTCGACGCGCTCGGCGAGGGCCTCCTTTGCACTCGTTACCGACGCCGAGGCCACCCCCACGCCGCCGTCCCCCGCGGGCTCGGCGGTCGGCTCACGTTCCGGCTCTTCCTCAAAGTCCTCGTCGCGCCACCACAGGTCCGGCTCCTCCTCTCGGAGCTCCGGCTCCCGTTCGAAGACGTACCGGTCGGCCGACCAGGGGCCGGGACCAAACACGAAGACGACCACGAGCAGGAAAAAGACGAGCGCCGAAAACTCAAGAGATTGGTCGGCCGCCAGCAGGCCCTGTTCGAGGTGCACCAGAAACACGGCCCCGGCGAGGATTGGGATCTGAATGAGTGCCGCAAGGCGAGTGAGAAGGCCCGCGGCCAGCATGAGCCCTCCCAGCAAATGCGCGAAGGTCACGTAGTGGGCCAGCGCGGCCGAGGCAAGAGAGAACTCGGATAGATCCACGAGCACCTCCACGCCTTGGCTCTGGTACGCAAATAGCACCCCGCGAACGAAGAGCCCAATGCCAAGATAGATTCGGACGAGATCAAGGGCTGCCGCCCGGTGCTCATGGATCCAGTCGACGAGGTCACGATAGCGAGACATAAGCGGGGCTGGGGCGGTCGGTGAGGGAACGAGAACGCGCTTCTGGAAAGGGGCACAAACCTTCGTGCCTGGTAGTCTTCCATCGTTTCATTTCTCTTTTTCTTCATACTGAAATGAGACGAGAAGGGGCCTACATCGTTCCTCCG
>CAZMDV010000106.1:0-8392 GCA_964564875.1 uncultured Salinivenus sp. | reverse complement strand
GAAGATTGAAGGAGGCTTTCGAGCGGCTCCCCGTTCGAGCGAGGAGGGTGCTTCCATCCTGCGGAGGCTCCGCGTCTGTGGGGGGACGGAGGAAATGGTGATCGCAGGAGCGGCCACGAGAAAGCTTCTGCATAGTTGCTACGGCGTACTAAAATCCGGCCAGCCCTTCGATCCCTCTCTGCATCCAGGGACCTGAATCGCTTGACATTTACCACAGCATCTGGTGGGTTGACGCGAAGCCGAGACACAGCGGGCGACGTGCACGAACGGGACCCAAGCGGGCTCTGTAGCAGGGCTACCGGGCAAGTGCCGAACCCGTTCTGCACAAGGTCCGCGAAGCCGCAGCGCTGGGAGCGAGGCGACCGAGTAGTCTCCGGGCTGCGCTGGGAGCGCAGCGAGGGCCAAAGGGTCATGCTGCTTGCAGCACGAGTACTCGCCGGGGTGGCCATAGACAGTCCGCCGAGCAGCTTCTGAGGGGCTAAGGAGACCGGCATCCGCCGTGAGACGCCAGTCACGCTGTTGCCAGCTCCGGGCTCGGGGATGCTTCGGGGACGAGGGCCTCCCATAGCACCTCGGCGGGATGCTGGGCCGTACGGTCTGTCACGTCCTTGATCTGAGAGCGGCACGAGAAGCCCGGCGCCGCGAGTGTGGTGTCGGACCCAGTCTGACGCACGGCGGGGGCGAGGCGCAACTCGGCCATCTGCTTCGAGACATCAACGTGCTCGGCCTCGTAGCCAAAGGCCCCGGCCATGCCACAGCACCCCGCGTCGACGGCCCGCACGTCGTACCCGGCGAGGGTAAGGGCGCGCTCTGTGGCCTCGGTACCGACGAGGGCCTTCTGGTGGCAATGGCCGTGGAGCAGCACGGACCCCTCTCCCTGCCACGCCGCCTCGTCAAAGGCCCTAGCATCGGCCCGCTCGGCGACGTACTCGCTGAACGTGCAGGCCACGTCGGCCACGGCCTCGGCCCGGGACGACTCCGGCAGCAGGTCCAGGAACTCGTCGCGAAGCGTCAAGATCGAGCTTGGTTCTAGCCCCACGATGGGCACCCCCTGCTCGGCATACGGCACAAGCGCCTCGACTGTCTGGCGGGCGCGGTGGCGGGCCTGCGGCACGAGGCCCTTCGAGAGCAGCGTGCGCCCACTGCCCACCGATGCGGGCGGCAGCTCCACCCGGTGCCCGGTGGCCCAGAGCACCTGGGTGGCGGCCCGGAGCGGGCCGGGCGTATGGTAGGCATTGAATGCGTCTGGAAACAGGACGACACGGGGGGCTGCGGTGGCGGCCTCATCGTCGTGGTCTTCGAACCACTGCCGGAAGGTCTGCCGGGCAAATGGGGGCAGGGGACGTTCGGCGCTAATGCCCAGCAGCGCCTCGCCGATCTTGCGGAGAGTGGGCTGAGAGCTTGCCCAGTTAACGACCGACGCCAGAGGCGTGCCGCTGATCCACTGCGCCGCGTCGGGCTGGTGCGCGAACAGGCGCGCACGAAGTGGCATCGTATTGTCGTCCCAAAAGTGGTGCAGCCACTCCGTCTTGATCTTGGCCATGTCGACGTTCGACGGGCACTCCGTCTTGCAGGCCTTGCACTGGATGCACAGGTCCATCACCTCGTGCATGTCGTCGCCCGTCATGGCGTCCTCCGACAGGTCGCCCGCCAGGGCACTGCGTAGCGCGTTGGCCCGGCCGCGGGTGGAGTCCGGCTCCTCACGGGTGGCCATGAAGCTGGGGCACATGGTGCCGGCCCGGAGCTTGCGGCACGCCCCGTTGCCGTTGCACTTCTCGATGGCCCCCGTGAAGCCCCCATCCTCGGAGAAGTCGAGCTCCGTGCGGAAGGGCTCGGTCTCGTACTCCGGACCCATCCGCAGATTCTCGTCCATCGGCGGCGCGTCGACCACCTTGCCCGGATTGAGAATGCGCTCCGGATCGAAGAGGGCCTTGGTCTCGCGGCAAAGCTCATACAAGTCCTCGCCCAGGATTTCGGGGTTCGCCCAGCCGCGGGCAATGCCGTCGCCGTGCTCGGAGGAGACGACGCCCCCGTACTTTTTCACGAGGTCGAGCGACTCTTTCGCAATCTGCGTCATCTTCTCCACCTCCGCCTCGTCCTTCGTATTGACGAATGGGCGCACGTGGAGGCAGCCCGCGGAGGCGTGGGCGTAATAGGCCGCGCGGGTATTGGTGGCGTCGACGGCCGTGGAGAGCTCGTCGATGTAGTCGGCCAGGTTCTCCACAGGCACTGAGGCGTCCTCGATGAAGGCCCACGGCTTGTAGTCCCCGTCCACGCCCATGAGCAAGCCGAGGCCCTCCTTACGGATCGACCAGACATTCTTGACGGCGTCCGGCTCAGTGACGCGAACGGTGGCGTACCCGCGGTCGGTGTCCCTCATCTTCCGTTCGAGCGCATCGAGCGCTGCCTCGACTTCCGCGTCCGTGTCGCCCGAGTATTCGGTGATGAGGACCGAGCCGGGCGTGCCCTTCAGGAACGTGAGGCGCTCGGCGTAGCCGGGCGTCTGGAGGGTGCGCTCGATGGCGACACCGTCGAACAGTTCGACGGCGGACGGATCAGTGTCCAGCACGGTCGTCACGGTCCGCAGCGCATCGTCGCGCGACTCGAAATGAACGACGCCGAGGCCTGTGGTCGCGGGTTTCTCGACCAGGTCGCAGGTGATTTCGGTGGCCACGGCGAGCGTCCCCTCGCTGCCGCAGAGCAATCGGGCGAGGTTGGGCGGGTCGTCGAGCAGCACCTCGAGGCGATAGCCGTTATTGCGACGCCAATGGCTCGGCGTGTTCGCCTCAATGGTCTCGTGGCCCCCGTCGGCCAGCAGTCCCTTCAGGCCGCGGTAGATCGCGCCTTCCAGGCCGTCGGCCCGCATTTTTTCTTGCCAGGTGGCATGGTCGGTGGGCCCCACGGTGGTGGCCGTGCCGTCCGCCAGGAGCACCTCCGCCTCGCGGACGTGGTGGATGAAGTTGCCGTACGCGATGGAATGTGTGCCGGTGGAGTTGTTGGCAAACATGCCCCCGAGCGTCGCCCGATTGCCACTGGCCGGATCGGGGCCCACCATGAGGCCATGTTCGGCGGCGGCCCGATTCAGCTCCGACAGCGTGACGCCGGGCTCCAGGCGTGCCGTCTGCGCCTCGGGGTCGATGTCGAGGATTCGGTTGAGGTGGTTGGAAAAGTCGATTACCAGCGCTTCGTTGACGCCCTGGCCAGCAAGGGACGATCCCCCGCCCCGGGGCAGCACCGGGATGCCATGCTCGTGCGCCACCTCCAGCGCCACCTGCACGTCGCGCATCTGCTCGGGGATGAGGACGCCGATCGGTGACATGGCGTACATGCTCGCGTCCGTCGCGTAGAGCGCCCGCATCATCTCGTCGGTGTGCAACTTGCCCGCAATGCGGGGCGCGAGTCGATCGTGGAGAACACGCTGTGAGTCGGTCGGAGTCGTCGGCATGAAGCACCCGGGGTTGGGTTTGGCGTTGGGCGTTGAGTGTTTGGCGTTGGGCGTGCAGCGTTGTGGGTTAAGGGTTTAGGATCTTTCGGGGAGGGAAGACCAGAGTACGCAATGCGAAATGCGCACCACACCGTGTGGCCCGAGGCATTTTCTGGTCCTCAGCGTAGCGTATTCCCCGCTGAATCGGTGCCGACTGGTCGCCTACACCTCAACTACACTTCCCCAGTCGGGCCGGTGGACATCCATGTCGGGGTGGGCCTCCTCGATGTGCTCGGCCATCCATGCCCGGGCCTCGGGATCCCCGTGGACGAGGAGCACCGCCTCGGGGTCCATACGCTCGACGAGGGAGAGGAGGTCGCGGCGGTCGCTGTGGCCGGAAAACCGAAAGCGCTCGACGGTGCAGTACAGAGGCTGCGGGCCGTGCCCCTCCGCCAGCATCACCGGGGCACCAGGGTCGTCTTCGGCCGCCTCTTTAAGCCGACGGGCCGGCGTGCCCTCCGCCGGATGGCCCACGAGCAGGATCGCGTCCTCCTCGTTCTCGACCATGCGACGGGCGAGTACATTCGAGAGGGTCGGTTCCAGCATCATTCCACTGCTGACCACCATGATGCCGGGACCGTCCAGGATTTCGCGCTTGGCTTCTGCCTCGTAGGGCACGCGCTCCTGCTCGACGGCGAACACCTCATCGGTGGAATCGACGCGGGGGGTCGTGTCGCGGGTCTCGTCGTAGACTTCCGCGATGGCCCGCATGGAGCCGGCCGTGTAAATGGGCACGTCGACGGGAATGGCCCCCTCTCGCTTCAACTGCCCCAGGAGCACCAGCATCTCCTGCGCCCGTCCCATCACGAAGACTGGAATTAGGGCCGTGCCCCCCCGTGCAAGAACCTGGGAGAGTGTTTTTTGAAATCGGGCTCGTTCCTCCGGCCGAGAGGTCTCCGCGGCGGCAGGCTCCGCGCCGTGGGTGGTTTCCAGCACTAGCACGTCCGTTGTGTCCGGGTACTCGCCCCCCGGAATAATGGTCTGGGCCTGCATATTTGTGTCGCTGGTGTAGAAGAGCCGCCGCTCGTGGCCCCACTCCTCAAAGTGGAGCTCCACCCCGGCAGAGCCAAGAATGTGGCCGGCGGAGTAAAACTGCCCGGTGACGGGCGCGGCCCCCTTCGGTCCCGTGAGCTCAAAGTTGCTGTCGAGATCATGGGTGAGATACAGATGGTGCAGGGCCTCAAGCTCCTCCTCAGTAAACAGGGGGTCGTGGGACGTCTCGCCCCGTTCGCGGCGCTTCTCCTGGAGACGCGCCGAGGCGGGCAGCAAAAAATCGAGCAGCTTCTTCGTCGCGCCGGTCATGTGGGCCATCGCGTGCGGAAACCGGCGCACCAGAACCGGGAGGCTGCCCATGTGGTCGTGGTGGGCGTGCGTAATGAGGGCGTGGTCGACGTAGCCATCGGCGCGCTCACGCACCCACTCAAACTTCGGGAGCGAGTCGGGGCCCTCGCGCTGCGGATCGGTGCCGGCATCGAGGACAAGGCCGGTGCCGTTGAGGTCGAGAAAGTGACAGCTCGCGCCAATGCCGTCGGTGTCTCCAAGGGCAAGAAACTTCATGTAGATAAGCTAAACGAGTGCGGACCGCGTATCGGAATCTTCGAGGGCAGCGGGGTGCCTCGACGTTCGCCCGACGCAGAAGGGCTTGCAAACGCTCGGTAGGCCCCGTCCGGATCGACAGAATCCCGCGTGCCGAGGATCGCTATGCGAAATCAGTGTCGACGATGGGGTCGGTGGAGAAATCCCGCGGATTGGTGCGGAACGACTGGCCGTCCATCTCCTGAGTCGATGGGTGGGCCCAAAGATGCAGGATGGAATCGTCCATCCAGTACAGGTTGCCGACGGATCGGCGTATTTTCCCATGGGCAGACCCGTCTGCACCGGATTCGCCGGACTCGGCCTCGATCCTGGCGAGGCTACGCAAGACCCGCCTCGGCCTTCCGGGCGTCTTTGTACTCCTGCCAATCCTCAAGAAAGCGCTCTAGGCCGCGATCGGTGAGGGGGTGGTCCAGCAGGTTGAGGAGCGTCTCGAAGGGCATTGTGGCCACGTCGGCCCCAGCCAGGGCGGCCCGCTTTACGTGGGTGGGGTGGCGAATCGAGGCCGCCAGAACGTCGGTGTCGAAGTCGTAACTGTCGTAGATCTGAACGATCTCCTCAACCAGTCCCATGCCGTCGGACGAAATGTCGTCGATGCGGCCGAGGAACGGACTGATGTAGTCGGCGCCGGCCTTCGCCGCCAGGAGGGCCTGGGTGGGCGAGAAGCAGAGGGTGCAGTTCGTCTCAATGTCCTCCTCGTCCAATGCCCGCAGGGCTTTAATGCCGTCTTTGATCAGGGGAATTTTCACGACGACGTTCTCGTGGATCTGGTGCAATTGACGGGCCTCCTCCATCATGCCGTCGAAGTCAGTGGCCGTTACCTCGGCGGACACGTCCCCGTCCACGATCTCGCAGATCGTGAAGACGTGCTCGTGGAAGTCGACGTTGCCCTCGTCCTTGACGAGCGAGGGATTCGTGGTCACCCCATCGAGGACGCCCATGTCATTTGCTTCTCGGATTTCGTCCAGATCGGCCGTGTCGACGAAAAATCGCATGGCGGTTCGGGCGGGTTGATTATAAATGCCGGATGCCTACGGTGGAATCGTTGGGAAGCCGTCCGTAGGAAGAAGCTTAACGAGCAATCGTCGACGGAGTTTAGGTCCCGTCGTCCCCATGGTTCCTAGGAGGCATTGTTTTACAATTTGGGAACTCAATTGGCGAATCGATGCAGAGCCGAGACAGGTATGGGGAAGGTCAATCGCGGGCGAGCACCCGTGGCTCAAAGCACTCCATGGGCAGAGAATTCAGTCGGAGACCATGTCCGGGAACGGTCTGCCGTGACATCGCCGGCTCTTTTTCCTACCTTACGATGGCGTCGCACTGCGCCCACGGCCCGACATCTTTCACCCGGCGCTTTTCCTCCAGTCCAACGGTGGAGAGGTTTTTGGTTTGAAGGAGCCTCGCTCGACTGGAGGTGGAAGATCCCCCAATAGTCGCCCCCCGGTCTTCAGAAAATGGCCGCCCGGAGGCCCACGCTCGCAGAACGACCAAAATTTATCGTGCCTGAGCCCGGCGAACCCGGGCGAGTTCGATAAATTTCAGGGCCCTGACCGAAGGGGGGAAGTAGTTTCAGACTGACAGCCTAGCCCTTTTGCTGAGCCGCTTCGCTCGTTTCGTCCATTTTAGGCCCTAAACATTTTAGGCCCTAAATAGGCATCCGCTAGTGCGGAAAGCCCTCGACGTGTGGGGAGGGCTTTGCCTCTGCGACGAAGCAGGACGTATCCACCGGCATGCCAATTAGCTGGCATCCTTCACGAACGCAACGTCACACCATTGCCTTCAACTCATGCATCTTTGCCTCTTCGAAGACGATCGCGTTCCAGGCCTGCGCCCCCTCGTCGAAACGCGGGCCGCGTACGACCTACGCCTGGCGGGGCGTACCGTACTGGAAACCGCACATGACGCATTTGCGCCCACCGGGCTTGTCCTCCACGCCCGTCCGCTCGTCGCTGGCGTGACGCGCCGCGCCCACCCAGAGGCCGCCGTCAACGCGCTGCCCGACGGCGCCGACGTGCTCTTCGTGAACGGGCGGTTCGTGGTGGAGGCGGGAGACGCGCGGGCCCAACTGGCAGAAACCATTCGGTCGGAAGAGGCCCGGGCCTTCATTCAGGATGATACCCTCGTAGCCGCTTGGGTGCCCGAGGCGGCGGACCACCTGCCCGACGACGTGCTCGCCCGTCCGGCCCTCACGGCGGATGCCTTCAGCAACCGCCCGACGACCGAATTCGACGAGGCTCGTCTCTTGGGGCGGCCCTGGCACCTGCTTGACACCCTACGGCCTGCCCTCATTCGCGACATCGAGGCGCGCGTCGAGATGCACTCCACCGAAGCGCTCCCGGAGCGCCCCCATGCCACCGTGCACGACAGCGTCACGAGCGTGCACAACACCCAGGTTCATCTCGGCGAGGGCGCCACCATCCGGCCCGGCGCGATCCTCAACGCCGAGGATGGTCCCATTTCCGTGGGGGCGGACGCGGTCGTCCACGAGCGGGCGGTGCTGCGGGGACCGTGCGTCATCGGGCCCAAAACGCACGTCAAGGTCGGAGCGGACGTGGATGGGACCGCCACGGGGACGTGGTGCAAGATCGCCGGAGAGGTGCACGACACCATCCTGCAGGGCTTCTCCAACAAGAGCCACCCAGGCTTTCTGGGGCACGCAGTGCTTGGCTGTTGGTGCAACCTGGGAGCCGACACGAACAACTCGAACCTCAAAAATGACTACGGCGAGGTGTCGGCCTACGCCCCGGCCGAAGAGCGCTTCGTGGGCACGGGCCGCCAGTTTGCGGGGCTCTTCATGGGCGACCACTCTAAGTGTGGCATCAACACCATGTTCAACACCGGCACTGTGGTCGGGACGAACTGCAATCTGTACGGGGGCGACTTTCCGCCCCGCTACGTACCCCCGTTCTCGTGGGGCGGCGCCTCAGGACTTACCGAGTACCGGCTCGACAAGGCCTGTGAGGTGGCCGAGCACGTGATGGCCCGCCGCGACACGACTTTTACGGAGGCCGACCGGTCCCTCCTCGCCACCCTCTTCGAGCAGACCCAGGATGAGCGGGCGGCCCATCACGGGTGACACGAATTTCAGTCGAACGAGTAGAGTCAGTTTCCTTTCCGGCGCGTTTGAGGCGCCAAGCGTTGAGGTGTTGAAACGTTGAGAAGCTGTTTGGCGGATTGTCTGAGGCCACCCCGGCGAGTACTCGTGCTGCAAGCAGCATGACCCTTTGGCCCTCGCTGCGCTCCCAGCGCAGCCCGAAGACTACTCGGTCGCCTCGCTCCCAGCGCAGCCCGAAGACTACTCGGTCGCCTCGCTCC
>CAZMDV010000105.1:0-8452 GCA_964564875.1 uncultured Salinivenus sp. | reverse complement strand
GAAATCGCCACATTAACCACTTTACGTACGCTGGGACTCGGGGGATGGTTGAAACTCGATGAACGAGCTACGTCGACCCACCGGTCAGAAGATCGCCAAACTCTCGGCGGAGCGTCCGGTAGAAGCGTCGAAGAGGAAGGCCCACCACGTTGTAGTAGTCGCCCTCGATGCGCTCGACGAAGAAGGGGGCGACGTGGTCTTGAATGCCGTACGCCCCGGCCTTGTCCATCGGCGACCCAGACTCAACATAGGCGCGAATCTCTGCGTCCGACAGCGAACCGAGCACGACCTCGGTGTCCTCCACGGCCGACGTGGCATGGTCGCTGGCCCATTGGACGAGGGCGATACCGGTGTAGACCGTATGGGAGGTGGCGCTTAGTCGGCGAAGCATCGCCTCCGCGTGCGAGGGACTCTCGGGCTTGTTCAGAATCTCGCCGTCGTGGACGACCACCGTATCGGCGGCCAGCACCAGCGCCGACGGATGCTCGGTCGCCACCGGCCGGGCCTTTCGCCGGGCCAGCCGTCGGACCGCTGTGGCGGGGGGCGTGGGCTCCGTCAGGGTTTCGTCCGCAGGGCTGCCCTGCGCCCGGAAGGGCACGTTGATGCGATCGAGCAGGGCGCGGCGGCGCGGCGACTCAGAGGCCAAAACGAGGGTGGTCGATGGCTGCAAAAGCGGGTTGTTCATCCGTTGGATCGTGATGTCAGAGAAGGACGTGTGGGAATTGCAAAAGTTATCCAATGCCTCGATGCCTCGAAAGAAGCGACACGCGGCATGGCCGCCGGTGGTTGACACCGGTTCAGAAAGCAGGTACTTTTCTGTCCCGTCTATTCCTTACCGGGCCGTTCCGTCATGATCGTCTTGTCCATCTGTAACCACAAGGGAGGGACCGGAAAGACGACGACGGCCATTCACGTCGCGGCGGCCCTGGGCCTGTCGGGATGGCGCACGCTCGTCGTCGACCTCGACCCGCAGGGGTTTCTCACGCGAACGATGGGGCTCGGGGAACCGGAGCCGGAGCAGTCGGCAGCGGCCTTCTTCGACCCCGAGGCCGATCCGACGCAGGTCTCGGTCCGAGAAACCGGCGGGTTTGACCTCATCCCCTCCTCCAACACCCTCACCCGGCGCATGCGGGACCTGAACAAGCCCACCGATGTCCTCTGGATGCGGGAGGCCCTGCAGGCCTCGGACTGGACGTACGACCTCGTGCTCTTCGACACGGCCGCCGCCGTCACCGTTTACAGCCTCAACGCGCTCGTCGCCAGCCAGCACGTGCTCATCCCCGTGCTGCCCGAGTACCAGTCCGTGGTGGGGAGCGAGCAAACCTACCAGACCACGCAGCTCGTCGAGGACAAGCTGAATCCCCTCCTGAAGAGCCGGCAGTTCCTCTTCACCCAGGTGGACGGTCGCAAGCGGATGCACAGAACCTACCGGGAGTACATTCGGGAGAAGTATGGGGACAAAGTGCTGGAGAACGTCGTCCGTACCAGCACGTCGCTGGCGAAGTCGCAGGACGAGGAGAGCACGGTGTTCGAACGTGACCCGAGCTCTCGAGGGGCCGTCGACTACGCCAACGTCACCGATGAGCTGATTGGCCGCCTTCAGGATGCGTCCGACGACGAAGCAGGGAAAGGCCAGGCTCCGTCCGCCGATGCCTTGGAGAACGCGCCCGAAATCCGCGAAATGCTGAACTCTTGACCCCCCGCTCCAGCCCCGATCCGGTGCTTGTCAGCCCGACGTGGGGCTGTTTGTGCGCCCGACGGGCCCGTGACCGTCGAACCAGGGTTCTGTCTGGTCGGAATGAGCGGACAGCACGGGTCTCCACGCAGTTCACATCCCAGCACGGATGGGCGTCAGAGCGGCTTAAGCCGGTCGATTTCCGGCGCCGACCATGCGTAGAAGTGGCGGTTTGTCGTCTTCAGGGTCTCGACGCAGTCGTTGTAGAGGGCCCGGGCCTCTTTCACGTCCGGATGGGTCGGCTCGGGATGCGCCTCGATCCAGCGCCGCAGGTCGCGCAGGGCCCGGGGCGAGTACGTGTCGAGGTTCTCCTCGGTCTTGAACAGCGCGAGCTTTTTTTCCTCCTGCCGGAGCGTGTAGACGAGGGCCCAGATCGAGACGCCAAAAAAGGCCAGGATGCAGAAGACCATCGTGGCCCATACGTCGAGGGAGAGTCCAAGCATGATACGGCGTTGGAACGGTAGAACGTTACAGGTTGAATGTTGTGGTGGGCAAGGCGCGGTGCACCTCTACAGCCGAGGTTCCCAGGAGCGAGAGCCGGGGTATCAGGCCTCATCACTCGCAAGGAGCTCGCGGCGGCCTTCTAGGTACGACATCAGCGCGTAGCCGAGGAGGGGCACACCTACGAACACGACCACGCCCCCAATCATCTGCGGCGTGCCGAAGTTGGTCCAGGCGTAGTTGGCGACGATGCCGAGCATCACGACCGGGATGACGTACCGCACCACGGGGTTCCAGAGGGGCGGGACATAGAGGCCCGCGTTGCGATTGATCTCCAGCACCCGGAGCTTCTCCGGCCCCATCGCCCATCCGATCGCCCCGATGATAGCGAGGGTGGCGAGCGGGAGGCCGAAGTTGCCAAAGACAAAGTCCAGAAAGCCGAGGACCTCCGGCCAGTGGGCACTGGGAATGCCGAGGAGCCAGATGCCGCCGCAGATTCCGAGCACGGTCTGTTCGCGGCTAAACGCCGTCTCCTCCGCGAGGGTCGTCACGCTGACTTCCGTAATCAGGATGGCGGACGTGAAGGCCGCGAGGAAGAAGCCGACGAAGAACAGGATGGCCCACAGCGCGCCGCCCGCCATTTGCGGAAAGACCTGCGGGAGCGACTCGAACGTGAGGCTGGCCCCGGAGGCCGGATCGAGGTCGAACGCGAAGACGATGGGGAAAATGGCGAAGGCCGCAAGGATGCCCACGCTGGAGTTGCCGATGACCGTGAAGATGCCCCCGCCGATCGGAATGTCGTCGTAGTCCGGGAGGTAGCTTCCCACCGTGAGGGCGATCCCCCACCCCAGGCCGGTGGAGAAGAGCACCTGTCCAAGGGCCGTGATCCAGGTTTCCCCCACCGCCAGCTTGCCCCAGTCGACCCCAAACGTGAAGGCCAGGCCGCCGGCCGCTCCCTCAAGGGTAAGGGCACGGACCGTAATCGCGACGAGGGCGAGGACGAGCCCCGGCACCGCGTAGATCACGAGTCGCTCTACGCCCCGGCGGATGCCGAGGTACAGCACCGCCGCGACCAGGGCCATCACCGCCGTATGGGTCCCGACCGACAGTATTCCGCTCGCACGGAAGCCCTCCCAGAATGCTTCCGGCGCAAACCCCGCCGACGTAAACGTCAAGAGCAGCGAATGGACGGCGTAGTAGAGCGTCCATCCCACGACGGGGGCGTAGTACGACATCAGCGCCACATTTACGACCAGCACCACCACGCCGAGCCCCACCATGCCCCGCGACGAGACCACTTTCCGAAACGCCCCGATGACGCCCTGCCCCGCGTACCGGCCGAAGCCCACCTCGGCGATGAGGCCGGGGATGGCCAGCACGAGCAGGAGTGCAAAATAGGCAAGCACGAACGCCCCGCCACCGTTCTCGCCCAGGACGTACGGGAATCGCCAGATGTTGCCGGCCCCCACCATCGCTCCGAGCATCGCCATCAGAAACCCGAAGCGCGAGCCCCACTGGGCGCGCGAGAGTTCAACGTCTTGATCAGCCATCGACGCGTCGTCGCTGTGCAACGATCATGAGCGCCCGCAAGGTAGGCACGACAGATCGAAATTTCGAACGTGCGCCGGTGGCGGGGTGGAAGAATGGACGTGAGGAGGGGTGGACGTGCGCAAGTGCGGACGGTTGGAGGGGGAAGGACCACCTTTGAGTTGCGTCAGTTTTCGCGTACGTTCTGGGCCTGTCGCGAGGCCTGCCGTCGATTTCTGCTCCGTATACGCCGCTTTTCCTGATGATCGACTCGATCAAGTCCGCCGCCGATGACGTGTACCCGGAGGTCGTGGCGCTGCGTCGCACGTTGCACCGCCATCCGGAGCTCTCGGGGGAGGAGCACAAGACCGGGCAGCGCGTGGCCGAAGTGTTGGAGGGCCTTGGCCTCGGCGTACGCACTGGGGTGTACGGGACGGGCGTGGTGGGAACGCTGAACGGCGGCGAGCCCGGACCGACTCTCCTGCTCCGGGCCGACATGGACGCGCTTCCAATCCGTGAGGAGACAGGGCTCGATTTTGCCTCCGAAAACGACGGCGTTATGCATGCCTGTGGACACGACCTCCACACGTCGTCGCTCCTGGGGACGGCCATGATTCTGGCCCGCCACCGCGAGCAGGTGCATGGGCAGGTGCGGTTCTGCTTCCAGCCCCACGAAGAGCGCATTCCCGGCGGGGCCAAATTCATGATCGAGGAGGGCGTGCTCGGCGCGGCGAACGGCGCGTCGGCCCCCGAGGCGGCCTTCGGCCAGCACGCGAAGCCCGACCTTCCTCCCGGCACCGTTGGGGTGCGGCCCGGCTGGTTCATGGCGTCGACCGACGAGGTGTACGTGACCGTGGAGGGGAGGGGCGGCCACGCGGCGAACCCCCACGAGGCCGTGGATCCGGTCTACGTCGCCAGCCAGATCGTAGGGGCCCTCCAGTCGCTCGTGAGCCGCCGGTGTCCGCCGGGGACGGCGTCAGTCCTCACCATTGGGCGCCTCGTGGCGGACGGGGCCACGAACGTGATCCCCAACACCGCCCGGCTGGAGGGCACGTTCCGGGCGATGGGCGAGGACTGGCGCTTCCGGGCGCACGACCTCTTCCGGCAGATCGTCCACCGGACGGCCGAGGCGCACGGTGCCACCGCGGAGGTGGAGGTGCGGGTGGGTTACCCCGCCCTCTATAACCACGAGGCGCCTACGACGCTCGTCGAGGAGGCCGCCCGCGAGTACGTGGGCCCGGATCGAACCGTGGACGCAGACCGCTGGTTTGCGGGGGAGGACTTTGCCTATTTCCTTCAGGAATGTCCCGGCACCTTCTACCAGCTCGGCGTGGGCAGTGAGCACGGCCTCCACACGTCTCAGTTCGACCCCGACGAGGAAGCCCTCCGCACAGGCGCCGGATTCATGGCATACCTCGCCTGGCGGTACGGACGGGCGCAGGGCCAAGACGACTGATCGCTGGGCCGAGCCATCAGTCGGCGGTGTACGAGGAACTCGGTGCGACCGTCGAGCCGCCGGACGGCGCTCTGGGCCCTGCAGGACGACGACGTGCGCGCCACGTGTAGGGACTGAATGGGGGGATCCCCGACAGCGGGGTCGGGAAATGCCCCATCCCAGAGGAAGGAGATAGATCCTATTTTCCGTGGCTGAAAGGGCGTTCCCGCCTTTATCCGCCCCCTTTCTACACGCCATGGATCAAACTCTCCACCTTCCCAACCACGTCGACATCATCGGCCCGACCACCGACTACGCCTACAAATGGGGCCTGAACGTTGGGTTGTCCGACGAAAAGGCGCTTCGGCTGGCCCTCGCCGTCGACGAACTGGTGACTGACGTGGTGCGGTTCGCGTTTCCCGGTGAGGACGACACGTTCAAGATCACCTTCCGGGCGGATCTCTCCACGGCCGAGGTAATTATCCACGAGCGGGGGGAGCCCTTCGACCCGTCCCGGCATAAATACGACCCGCAGCGGGCCATCGAAGAGGATAACTTCGAGGGCGCTGGCTTTGCCGTGGTCGACCACTGCGTCGACGACTTCGCGTTTTTGAACCGAGGGCGGGAGGGAAAGGAGTTTCGGATCGTTCAGCACGTCGAGTCGGAGCATATCGCCGACCTCCATCCCACGGAGGAGCGGGACCCGGACGTCGACCGCGAGGACGTGTCCTACGCCTTTTCGTCCGTCCAGCCCAGGGATGCGGAAGACATTGCCAAGCTCATTTACCGCACGTACGGCTACACCTACGTGCGGGAGGACCTCTACTACCCGGAGCGCATCGAGCGGGCCCTGGAGCAGGACGAGAAGTTCGGGGTCGTGGTGCGGAGCAACTCGGGGCGCGCCGTTGGGTATTTTGCCGTGCTCCGGTCGCAGGACTCCAATATCGGTGAGGTGGGCGAGGCGGTGGTGGACGTCAACCACCGCCGGCGCGGCCTCATGAAGCGCATGCTCCGCTCGCTGATCGACCAGGCGAATGAACGAGGATTGAGTGGGGTGTACGGGGAAGCGGTCACGGTGCATGACATTAGCCAGCGGGTGAACCACCATTTCGGGATGGTGTCCACGGCGATGTTGCTGGGCCTCTTCCCGCCACAGCGGTTCCGGTCCCTGTCCGACGGGCGCACCCAGCCCATCACCGTCGTTATCGACTTTCGGCCACTGGTGCCCTACGAAACGGTCACCGCGTATCTGCCGGCCCGCTACGCCGACCTGCTCCGGCGCATCTATGGGGCCCTCGACGTGGACGATCTGCAAGTCCCGCCTGCCTCGGACGCCACCGCGCGTGACCAGTTGCCGGACGCCACCGAGATGGACGCCCGCATCCGATACACCTACAATCACGTTGTTTTCGTGGTGGACACTGTCGGTCGAGATCTCCCAGGACAGGTACATCAGGCGCTCGACGACCTGGAGGACGAGAACATGTCGGCGGCGTACGTGGACCTGCCGCTCGACGATTCCGCCACCCCCGTCGCCACGGAACTGCTCTGTGAGAACGACTTCGTCTTCGCCGGCCTCATGCCCCGCTTTCACGAGGGGCGCGATTATCTGAGGGTGCAGCACCCGCTGGTGGAACTTGAGCCGGACGACATCGAGGTGTACTCGGACCTTGCCGCCGATCTAAAAGCGCACATCCTAAACGAACTGTCATGGATCCCGAACGACACGGCGACACCCTCACGGTCCGCCCCCGACGCGACTTCAACTTGATGGCAGTCCGTCACCTCGAGTACCACCTGGGGGACACGACCCGCGTGCGCATCGATCTCGCGCGGGCCCGGCTGGTGGACACGGAGGCCATCATGGCCCTTTCCCGGTTGCAAAAGCAGGGACTGGAGGTGGCTCTCCTGAATCCCCCTCCCGTCTTCTACGAAGTACTGGAGGTGCTGGAGCTTAAGTCGGCCTTCGACGTGGAGGCGCTCGTAGAGCAGGAGCGTTCGTGACCCGCACAGAACTGGGGCGATTTTCCTCGATGGTTGGCCGGAGCGGCGAACGTTGTGGACCATTGGTCGTGAAACCGTTCGACTCCCTTCTCGCTCGGTACCACACGGCGCATGCCCTCCGCACTGCCCGAGACGGACCCCGGCGTTCCCGCCGACGCCCTGTCGACGTTCGTACACGACCAGGTGGACGCGTACGTCGACTTCCTGCGCCGGCTGGCCCGGGCCGAGTCGCCCTCCACCAACCCCGAGGCGCAACGGGAGGTGCAGCGGCTCCTCACCGACGCCCTCACCGATCTCGACTTCGAAACGATTCGTCTACCAGGGGACGAGACCGGTGGGGCCCTCTACGCCCGGCCCGCCGACCGGACGCGAGAACAGCCGTGCCAGCTTCTGCTGGGCCACGGCGACACGGTGTGGGACCACGGCACACTCGACGAGATGCCCGTCGTCCGGGACGAAAACCGTCTCCGCGGCCCCGGGGTCTTCGACATGAAGGCGGGCCTCGCCAACATCGTGTTCGCGCTCCGCGCCCTCGATGCCCTCAACCTGTCCCCGCCGGTGACGCCGCTCGTCCTCGTCACGAGCGACGAGGAGATTGGGAGCCCCGAGTCGCGCCCCTACATCGAACGCCTCGCCCGCGTGGCCGAGCGGGTCTACGTGCTGGAGCCAGCCCTGGGGCTCGACGGCAAGATCAAGACGGCCCGGAAAGGGACCGGCGAAATGACGTTCCGGGTGCGCCCGACCGAGGAGTCGGCCAAGAGCAACGTGGTGCTGGAGCTTTCCAACCTTGTGCAGCGGCTCTACGAGTTCCACGAGCCGGAGCGCGGAGTGACGATCAACGTTGGCACCATCGACGGCAATCAGATCGACGCCGAGACGGGCGCGTCCTATGGCCAGCTGGTAGCGGATGTGCGCGTGCCGACCCACGAGGCGGCCGAGACGGTGTGTTCGGCGATTGCAGACATGGAGGCCCACACGCCTGGGCTGACGGTGGACGTGCAGGGAGGGCTCAACCGACCGCCCCTGGAGCGAACCCCCGGGAACCGTCAGTTGTGGGAGCGAGCCCAACGGCTCGGGCAACGCCTCGGGCTCGATCTGGAGGAGGGACGAGCCGGGGGGGGCTCCGACGGGAACTTTACGAGCCGGCATGCCCCCACGCTCGATGGCCTCGGGGCGGTGGGGGATGGGGCTCATGCCCCTCACGAGCACATCGGCATCGACGAGACCCTCGACCGGTGCACCCTGCTCGCACTCCTGCTTCTGGAGCCCCCGCTGTCCGCCGAGGAGCAATCGTGACCCATGCGGATCGT
>CAZMDV010000104.1:0-8453 GCA_964564875.1 uncultured Salinivenus sp. | reverse complement strand
CGGTCCTAGATCCGGACGATAGCGGCTCCTGGGACATCTACTTCTCCGTGGGGCGACAGCCGCTTCGCTTCCAGGAGGGTCTACTTATCAACGAAAGTGCGATCGACATGGTCGGGCTGACGAAGATCAACTTGAGGTTGGCGGAGCTCGTCAACACGCGGATCACGGGGGTCTACGGATGGGGCGACGTCGATCGTCTCAATCGGGGCGACAGGTCAGCGAAGCTCTTCGGGCTGTTCACCGAAATCGACACCCGCGATCAAACCATCGAGCTGGACGCCATCGCCGTGACGGCGGACAGCTCGCGTGGCGACGGCATCTATGCGGGACTGGGAAGTACGCGGCGCATCGGGCACTACGCCAACACGATCCGCGTGCTCGGCTCCTATCCCCTCGGCGGCGAGACGCGCTTCAACCGGAAGGGCCTTCTGATCCACAACCAGCTCGGATGGACGCCGCCCGGGCACGCGCACAACTGGGTGTACTTTAACCTCTTCGGTACCGTCGGAAAATTTCGCTCGGCGGCGCGCAGCCCCGCGACCGGGGGGCCACTTGGGCAGACCGGCGTGCTGTTTGCCGCCGTTGGGCTCGGGCGCTTCGGTGCCGCCCTGAGCAACCGGGCCGACGACGCCGTGGGGGGAAGCGTGGGCTACCAGATGTTTTTTGACAACCACCGAAAGCAGCTCCTCTTGGAAGGCGGAGGCCGCTACACGTACGATAAGACCAGCGCCTTGGGTGCCCGGGACGCAGGGGCCATCGGCGCGCGCTACCAGATGGCCCTCGGGCGGCGCTTCGTGCTCGAGCTGAGCGGCTTCGGGAGCTATACGCTCAGTTCGGTTCCGGCCGACGTTTCGGCGTTTGACGTCGGCGGTCGCGTTGAGGTGACAGTGAAGCTATAACTTCTCACCATGCGTTTTCCCGTGCTGACCTCCCGCGCCTGGCCGTTGGTCCTCGGGGCGGTCCTTTGTGTTCTAGGAGTGGGGGGCACTATGGCGGTGCTCGCGCAACAGGAAGAGAACGACGACCTCTCCGACTCGCCCTACCTGCGCATCGACCCGGAGAAGATCCTGATCCGGCAGGAGAATCCGCGTATTCCGTGCGGCCAGTGTCACTCCCTGGAGCATCAGGTTTGGAAAGAGACGGAGCACGCCACGAGCTACAACCAGTTGCACCGCTCCGAGCAGGCGCAGAATATTCTGGATCGCATGGGCTTTCAGCTTGCCCGGCGCCAAAGCCTCTGCCTACGGTGTCACTACACCGCTAAGATCAAGGAAGGGGAGCCGCGTGCCGTGGCGGGCGTCTCCTGCGAGAGCTGCCATGGCGCCGCGCGCGACTGGATGAACATTCACAACAACTATGGCGAGCACACGCGCGAGACCGAGCCGGAAGAGCACCGGCAGAACCGCATCCGTCGGAGCGTCGAGAACGGGATGCTGCGGCCGTCCGGCAACCTCTACGCCGTTGCCGCCAACTGCTTCGAGTGTCACACCGTGCCCCAGGAGGAGCTCATCAGCACCGGTGGTCACCCCAGCGGAAGCAACTTCGAGCTGGTCGCCTGGACGGACAGCATTCGGCACAACTTCCTGGAGGCGCAGTGGAGCGACGACCGCACGAACGACAAGCAATCCCCCGAGCGTAAGCGCATGATGTACGTAATCGGGCGGGCCCTGGATTACGAGTACAGCATGCGGGGATTGGCCAAGGCCGACCAGGCCGGCATCTACGCGAAGGCCATGGAGGACCGTGTCAAGTCGGCCCACCGGGAGCTGCGGAAGATCCTCCAACTGGTCGACATTCCTGAGATCAAGCGTATGCTTACTGTTGGACGGAAGACGGAGCTCGCGCCGGGCAACACGGAAGCCCTGGTGGCGACCGCCGACTCCATCCGCGGGCGGTCCCAGCACTTTGAAGACGAGTACGACGGCAGTCAGCTCGGGGAGGTCGATCGGCTGATTGCCGGCGAGGCCGTGGAGCTGTCGTCGCGGGACTCGTTTGGGCCGACTCCAGACGAAGATATCAGTCCTGAGGACGAGGAGGAGTCCGACCAGCCGCCCTCACCAAAGGTTGAGACCTCGGAGGAGTCCCTCCCGGAGCTGCCCGGTGAGGTGCAGTCGCGGCCGGCCTGGTTCCCTGAGGGCGAGTTCGACGTGGAGGGTCCACAAGGCTGTACCTGCCACAATCAGCAGCTGGAATGGTGGTACGATGATCCACACAACCGCTCCGCCGATCCGCTGCTCAACAACAGTCGCCGGGCGATCCAGATTGCCACACTTTACGGCCTCGATGCGGCTCAGATGAAGCGCGGCGACGCGATGTGTATGAATTGTCACGGCACGACGCTGGCCGGCGAGGAGAGCTCGGAGGTGTACACTGGCGTGAGCTGTGAGAGCTGTCACGGCGCCGGAAGCGAATATGCTGGCACCGATGCCCACGAGAACTACGAGGACGGGGCGTCGCTAGGCATGAAGCAGCTGCAGGTAGCGGACGTGCGGGCCCAGAATTGCGCCCGCTGCCACCACATTACGGACGAGCGCCTCCTTACCGCCGGGCATCCCACGGGAGAGGGCTTCACGCTGAGCGAGCGCAACCAGAGCATCAGTCACTGGGATGACTCCTACACGCTGGCCGCCGGCGCCCTCGACGACGCGTTCAGCCAGATTGTAAGCTCACGCCCCATTCCGGAGGTCCAAGTCGTCGAAGCCCCTAATGTGGCGACCTCCGAGCAGACATCGGACTCGGAGGGAACCTCGGAGTCATCGGGCGCGACGACTCCCGACGACGAGACCGCCTCCGAAGAGACAGTCACCCGGCGTCCCCCCGCGCAGCCACCTCCGCCTCGTACCCGGCCGACGCCTCGCTCCCCCGTTCCCTCGCCCGAGGCCATCCCCTCCTTTACGCTGCCCTCATTCCCGGAGGTGAGTGACAGCACCTCTACGGAGCGCCTGCTTCTCCTCTTGAAGCAGCGGCTGGAACTGCTGAATCAAAAAGTGGAAGGCAACTAGTGGCTCGTCAACCGTCATTTTTTGGCTCCACGCCTCCCTCGGTGATGCGGGGGCAACGCGCGCAGCTCCCCTCATCGGCGCAGCGGTGGTTGCCATGGAATTGCCGTGCCGACCCCTTCCTGGTTTCTAGAGAGAATGTAAAGAATCACAGTTGACGAAGCACGAGTCTTCGTCCACTGGGTCCCCGCTTGATCCGCTGAAAACGAAGTGATCGTCCCGATATGAGTGCCACTGATGACACGAGCCAGCGCCGCCGCGAGCTCTACGCCGACCGGTGGTCCGGCTTCGGCGAGAGTGCCGGAGTGAAACGGATTTCTGACAAGCCGACCGCCAGGCAGCTTCAGGGACTGGAACCCTTTCAGGACTACGACCTCTCCTTCCTGGAGCGCCAGACCCAGGACATCGCGTTCGTCGAATGGGAGCGTGACGCCACGCTTTTCGAGGAAGGGAGCTACCTGGACATTGCCTTTTATGTCGTCGAGGGAGAGGTCGAGCTGTTTCTCGAAGAGCACGAGCGACGGCAGCAGGCGTCTGAAAAGGCGTCTAGAAGTACGTCGCAGCCCATCTTCGACGTCACAAGCATGCTCGAATCGGCGGAAGAAGAGTCCTCCGGCCCGGAAGCGGAATCCTCGGGCGACGGGATGATGGCGTCGGACCTCTTCCTGAGACAGGTGGAGCAGAAAAAAGAAGAGAAGAGCACGCCCGACACAGCCTTTCTGTCCTCGATGGACTTTAATCTGCCGTACGGCCAGCGCAAGCGCCTGGGCCCAGGAGAAGTCTTCGGCGAAATTGGGGCCCTCAACGGATGGCCGCAGTCCGTCACGGCGCGCACGGCGACGCCCTGCACGCTGGTACAGATTCGGCTGCCCGCCCTGCGTGCGCTGAAACAGAAATCGTCCGCCTTCAAGGAGTGGATCGACGCCACGTATCGGGAGCGAGAGCTTCATGACCAGCTCCGGTCGACCCCGCTTTTTTCGGACGTCGATCCACGCTTTCTCGATGATCTGGCCGACCGTGTCGAGCTCGTGTCCTGCTCGCCCGAGGAGGGGGTCGTCGAGGAGGCCGAGGACCCGGAGTCGCTCTACCTGGTGCGGTCGGGCTTCCTCAAACTCACCACCCAGCCCGGCGACGAGCCGCTCACGGTGTCCTATCTCAGCAAGGGGATGACACTGGGAGAGGTGGAGCTAATGATCGACGAGGTGGACGGCTGGCAGTACACCGTCACCTCCGTCGGGTACTCCGAACTGGTGCGCATCGCCCAGTCCGATTTGCGCGAACTTCTAGACACGCACCCGAACGTTGGGGAGCGGCTATGGAGGGCCGCGGTGGAGCGCATCAAAGAAACCGGCTACGCCGAGAAGCACCCCGAGAAGGGGGACCTCCTCGACTTTGGACTCGAGCGGGGGCTGGTGCAGGGCAACAGCATGCTCGTGATCGACCTGGACGTCTGCACCCGCTGCGACGACTGCGTGCGGGGCTGCGCGGAAACGCACGGCGGCCGTCCCCGCTTCGTACGGGAGGGCGAGAAGTACGAGAACTTCCTCGTCACGCGGGCCTGCATTCACTGCGAGGATCCGGCCTGCCTCGTCGGGTGCCCGACGGGCGCCATCCATCGGACGAACGTCGGCGAGGTGGTCGACATCGACGACGACCTGTGCATCGGGTGTAGCAACTGTGCCGACAAGTGCCCCTACGACGCGATCACGATGCACGACACAGGCGAGACCTGGCCCGACGATGCCCTTCCCTCGTACCTGCAGGGCCGCGATCGGGAGGTCGCCAGCAAGTGCGACCTGTGCTACGAGTCGGAGTCCGGGCCGGCATGCGTAAACAATTGCCCCCACTCCTGCGCCTTTCGGGTCGGCAGTATGGACGAATTCCTAGAGCTTACAGAAGCTGATCACGCGGAGCCATGAAGAAGACAGCGGTCTACCAGCGCAAGCGCAAGCAGGCCTCGCGCTGGTACAACAAACTGATCAAGTCGCCCGCCTGGCTGCTCGCCTTCGGCGTCGCAGTCGTGGCGTGCCTGGGGACGTACGCCACCAATGCGATCCTTGGGCCCGTGGATCCGAATACCACGTGGGGATGGGGCTACGGAATTGCCGCCACGGTTCTCTTCGTGGGCACCATGGCCTATCCTCTGCGCCGCCGCCTGATGCGCTTTCGGCCCGGGCGCACGTTCCACTACCTGCAGTTTCACCTCTACGCCGGCACGCTTTTCCTGCTCCTCATGTTCATGCACACCGGATTTCAGGTACCGGAGGGCGTACTAACCTGGTGGCTCTGGTTCTTCAGCCTATGGATCGTCCTGAGCGGCATCTTCGGGGTGGGGCTGCAAAAGTGGATTCCCACGCTGCTTGCGTCCGGGCTGGACGTGGAGATAAACTACGACCGCATTCCGGAACTCACCGACGAGCTTCACGAGCGGGCCGACGAGCTAGCGTCCGAGAGTGCCCCGAAGGTCCGCCGATTTTACCGGCGGAAGCTGGCCGATGCCCTGGAGGCCCCTCGCTTTCGCCCGCTCTACTTTTTGGACGTGACGGGGGGACGGATGGCCCATGAGCGCCAGTTTGAACACCTGCGCAGCGTGCTGCCGGCCGAGCAGAAGGAGAATCTGGACGACCTCGAGCAAATCGTCCACACGAAGCGTCAGATTGACGCGCACTACACGCTACAGACGCCGCTACGCTGGTGGCTGTACCTCCACCTGCCCGTGGGGCTTTTGCTCATCGTGTTGATCGGCCTCCACATTTTTACCGTTCTCTACTACTAGCGAGCAGAGGAACCATCGTCGCCCATCCGAATCCCCGGCAATGCGTCCCACTCCCTAGTTCGGGATGACGCTGCCGTGGAGAATTCCTGTATGTTCCAGCGCCAACGCACTCTCCCGGTCCTCCTCAATGGCAGACAAACGCAAAAAAGGCTATTTCGGCGACGGGCTGCTCCCGGTGGCCAAGAGCTATCTGTATCCCAGCGCTCGCATGGGTGCGGTGTGGATCGGTGGGCTGGCGATGCTCTTGATCTTCGGGATCTTCTTCTACGACGTGCAGGGCCGGCAGGGCGCGCTCGTCTCCAACGGGCCGCTGTCCACCCATCACGCGACGTTCGGAGAGGACTGCTCAACGTGCCACACGCCCTTCGAAGAGGTTACAAACGACAAGTGTGGCACCTGTCACGAGAAATACGGCAGGGACCTCGGGCGCTTCTCCTTCGAGATGCACTACCTATACCGCACCACGGACTTCTCGCGGCTGCAGTCGTCCCCCAACGAGCAGTCGTGTGCCTCGTGCCACACCGAACACCAGGGGCGTCAGGTTTCGCTGGCAGACGTTTCCGACGAGCAGTGCACGACGTGCCATGAGTTCGGCTCCTTCAGTACTTCTCACCCGGAGTTTGAGTTTGCCCGCGACTCGCTCCGGGACCGCGGCAATCTTGCATTCCCTCATACCGTGCACGTCAATCAAGTCATGGACGAAGAAGAGCTGGTGGACGTGCAGAAAAGCTGCCTGTACTGTCACAACGCGGAGGAGAGCGGGAAAAACTTTAAGCCCATCGACTTCGAAGAGCACTGTGGGGCCTGTCACCTCACGGCCAGCACGGCGACGTCCTGGCTGCAGACGACAGAAGATCCCACGTCGACCCCGGGGGTGCTCAGCCTGCAGACCATCCGCGCGCAGTCGGGCCCCGGCACGCGCTGGGCCTACTTCTCCAATCCAAACGATTACCAGTCGCGGGGCGGCCGGGTGCGCAAGCGCCCAGTCTACCACAAAGACCGGTGGATCATGGAAAACTTGAAGCAGCTGCGCGAGGTGCTGTACCCGTCCGCCGAGCTGGCGTCGCTACTGAAGGCGTCGGCAGACGTGCCGCCCCGAAAGGCGAAGAGACTGTATAAGGAGGCCCTCGGCACGCTCCGCGACTACGCCGAGGAGCTGCGCGCCCAGCCGTCGCAGAAGGTACAGAAGGAACTGCGCCGGGTCGAGAAACTGCTGGACATGATCGAACAGCGGCTTGAGGACCCGCTGGCCCCAGTGGACGAGACCAAGTTTGCCCTCAGCCCGGCCGAGCTGAATCCGGATCTGAGTGAGGAGCAGATGGCGGCCTACCGCGAGACCGTCGACAAGTTGACGCAGCCCTGCCAGAGGTGCCACCGCGTCGAAAATGCAGCCATCGCTCGGGTGCAGAAAGATCAAGACAAGCTGATCCGCGCCGAGTTTAACCACGGAGACCACATCATCCACACCAACTGCCTCGACTGCCACAACCAGATTCCCATCCGGAAGCACGCGGCCCGGGATACCCGTGCTCCGACGTCGAAGGATCGGGCCGCCATCTTCAACCTGCCCACGATCGACCAGTGTCAGTCCTGCCACGCGGACGGAAATGCCCCCACCACCTGCGTGTCCTGCCACGCCTTCCACCCCAAAAAAGAACGGTCCAATCTGTTGCGACACGTGCAGTAGTCCAGCCAATGCTCCTAAGGTCATGCATTCCCGAGTCTTGACAATACTCCTGAAGGGTGCGCCGAGGTGGGGGCGTCTGGGCATTCGGATGGATGAAGCGTGGGGAATGGGAGTACGGGAGGGGAACCGTGGACCCTTCGGAGACATGTCCACTTGTCCGTCCGCCTACGCTCGAAACGTTCTGGGAACAGAAGGCAGTCCGAGGGCGAAAAGCACGCACGCATTCACGAACGTCCTCACGCATCGGCAATCGAAGGACGTTCGTCCTCTCCCGAGACAAGCGCCTACCGTGAGGTGTCACACATGAATGCTCGCCTCTTCTGCAAGACCGGAGCGCTTTCCGGTTCGGAATATCAAATCGGGGAGGAAGCGACAATTGGGCGATGGGAGCAGAACGATATTACGCTGCCCCCCGACGCCGTTTCGGGACAGCATGCCCGCATCTTCTTCGACGAGGACGAAGACTGCTACGTGCTGGAAGATCTCGACAGCAACAACGGCACGCGGCTCGACGACACGGAGGTGATTGACCCCGTTCCGTTGGAGGATCTCCACATTATCACGTTTGCCCGGGAGTTGGACTTTATTTTCTTAGCGACTAGCAAGAGGGTCGCCGCTTCGCCCGCGGAAGGGGCAAAAACCCAGCATGGAGCGACACCGGAGCCCCCCTCCGACCTCCCAGGCGACGACGAGTCGGAGGGCGAGCGTACGCGCCTCGGACAAGGGCCTGGCGTGCCGCCGGAGCTTCCCGACGAGGAATCCACGCCCGAGACGGAAGAGGAGGACCCGTCCGAGGAGGGGAGGCGCACCCAGTTTGGCGAGTCCCCGCCGGAGCTCCCCGATCTTTCTGAGGAAGACGAGTCGGAAGAGGACGAGTCGGAGGGAGAACCCACGCGCATGAGGGAGACGCCCGGCGGGCTGCCGGAGCTTCCCGATGAGGAATCCACGCCCGAGACGGAAGAGGAGGACCCGTCCGAGGAGGGGAGGCGCA
>CAZMDV010000103.1:0-8511 GCA_964564875.1 uncultured Salinivenus sp. | reverse complement strand
GTTCGGACGCTTTTCCCCACAGCCTCAACGATTCCTGTTTCCACCTTCCAATTTTTCGACCTTCCACTTTCACCCAATCAAAGCGCCTGAATCTCCTCCTCCAGCAACTGCTTCTCGTAGAGATCCGCGTAGAGCCCCTCTTCATCGACGAGCTCGTCGTGCGTGCCGCGCTGTACGACCTGACCCCGTTCCATCACCAGAATCAGATCCGCCCCCTGCACGGCACTCAGGCGGTGACTCACGATCACAAGCGTGTGGCGGCCCTGCCGCTCCCGCAGCGAGCGCAGGATGTTGCGCTCCGTAGCCGTGTCGACCGCCGAGAGCGCATCGTCGAAGATGAGGACGCGCGGGTTCTGGATCAGGGCGCGGGCGATCGACGTGCGCTGCTTCTGCCCCCCGGACAGCGTGATGCCCCGCTCGCCCACGTACGTGTCGAAGCCATCCGGGAAGTCCTCCACGTTCTCCCGGAGGTCCGCCTCCGCCGCGGCCCGCCGGATCGCGTCCCGGTCGGCGTCGAGGTCGCCGAAGGCGATGTTGTTGGCCACCGTGTCGCTGAAGAGAAACACGTCCTGCGGCACATAGCCCATGCCTTCGCGCAGGGTGTTCAGCGGAATGGTTCGAATGTCGTGCCCGTCGATCTCGACCGTCCCGGCGTCCGGCTCGAGGAGACGAGGGATCATGCGGACGAGCGTGCTCTTGCCCGAGCCGGTGCGGCCCACGATGGCGAGCGTGTGATCGGCCGGGAGGTCAAAGCTCACGCCTCGAAGGGCCGGCTCGTCTTCGTCCTCGTACTGGTACCACACGTCGCGGAAGCGAATCGCGCCGTCGATGGACTGAATCGACGGGTCCGTCTGCGGCCCGTCGTCGATGTCCGGTGTCCGGTCCATGATCTTCTGCAACCGCAGGACCGACGCCGAGGCGCGCTGAATCATCGTAATGACGAATCCGAGCGAGGCCACCGGCCACGTCATCATGTTGATGTAGATGATGTACTCGGCGATATTCCCGATCGTGATGGCCCCTTCGGCCACGAGGCGTCCCCCCATCCAGACCACGATCACCGTAGAGACGCCCACGAGCAGCAGGAACGCGGGGCGCCACCCCGCCTCGACCCACGCAAGGTCGAGGTTGCGCGCCCGGTACTCCTTGCTCTCCTCGTCGAAGGCCTCGGCCTCGGCCTCTTCCCGCGTGTAGGCCTTCAGCACGCGGATGCCCGACAGGGCCTCCTGCACGCGGCTCGTGAGCGTAGAGTACTGCTGCTGGAGCTGATCGCTGCGGTGGTGCACCATGCGCGCCATGAAAAAGACCGCGATCGCCAGCAGGGGCAGCGGGGTGAGCGCGTACAGCGTGAGGGTGGGCGAGATGATGAACATGGCCGTGGCGGCCACTAGCACCATCACGAGCGAGCGGGTGACGTACATGATGGCCGGTCCAATGTAGCGCCGCACCTTCTCAATGTCGTCGGTGGCCCGCGTAATGACGTCGCCCGTCGAGTACTCCTGGTAGAACGTCGCCGAGAGCTGTTGCAGGTGGTCGTACAGGTCGTTCCGCAAGTCGTATTCGATGTGCCGCGAGGCCACGACCACTGTCTGCCGCATCAAAAACATGAAGAGCCCGCTCGTCCCCGACAGCGCAATAATGGCGAGCGCAAACAAGAGCAGGGCCACGAAGAAGTAGGCGTAGACCTCCGCCTGCGCCGGGGTGCCCTCGTACAGGGTGTAGAGCCGCACGAAGCGGGGAATGCTGTCCACGGCCTGGCGCACCACCATGGGCACGGTAATCTGAAATCCGGCCGAGATCATGGTGAAGAGGAGCCCCGGGATAAACAGGTACTTGTACCGCCAGAAAAAATGATTGAGGCGTGCAAGCGGACCCATCTGTGGGCAGGGGCTGTGGAGAAACGCGAGGAGCTACTACGCATCTACGCAGAGCGCGGAACGGCTGATCCGGGCCCATGTCGACGATGCGGTTTCTTTCTCAGCTGGGCCGGATGCGTCCTAACTTGTGATCTGCTCGCCCTGGAGGTCGTACTGCGCGGTGCGCGTCGGAGGACCAGGATTGAGTTCTCAGCGGACGCACAATACAAAGTACGGAAAGAACCCCGTCCTACAGCTCCATTGGACCCTCCGCCTCCGCCATCTCCGTGGCCTCCGCGTAGGCCTGCAGCGCCGCGGCGGGATCATCGGCCTGCTCCTCGTAGCGACGAACAAGCTCCACATGCTGGGCGGCCAGGTGCCGGGCCAGCGCCCTGACAATCTCGGCCCCAGCCTTCGGGGCCCGGCGCATGACGTTCTTCAGGTCGGGACGAAAGAAGCCGAGCACCTGCGCCTCGGTCACGGCCTCCGCCGTCTCGAGACGACGAAAGTCGCCGAGCAGCGACAGCCCGCCGACCATTTCGTTCGCGTTGAGCACCCGGAGCTCGCGGGGCCGGTCCGGGTCTCGATTCGTAATGAGGCGCACGCGTCCCGACTCGACAACGTACAGCCCCAGGCCCGGATCCCCCTCGTAGTACAGCGACTCCCCGCGCCGGTAGGTGCGTCGGTGAGTCACACCGGCCATGGCGTAGAGGGCGCTGGACGAGAGGTGGTTCAGGGCAGGCACGCCCTGAAGGCGCTCCGCGATGTTACGGGTGTGCGAATCGAGTCGACGCTGGAAAAGCCGTCGGTAGAGCTGGGCGCCGGCGCGGAGAAGCGGACGGAAGACAGACATGGAGGCAAACGACAGCCGAGGAAAGAGTGTCGTGAGAATGAAATGCCCGGCGACCCCTCGTCTTCTCGTCTTCCCCGCACGCCGGCGTGCACGTGCGCGGGTAGGCTCTCCTTCCCGGAACTAAAAGGCCTGTCCGATGCCGAAGTGAAGAAGGGGGCCACTGAAGTCGTCGGCAAAGATGTCGTCATTCCGGGGCGACGGATCGTGTAGGCGGTAGGCGAGATCGAGCCGGACGATGAGGTATTGCCACTCTATCCGAAGACCGGCGCCGCCCCCTATGCCTACATCGAGCAGGGACTCGAATCCACGAAAATCTCCATCCCGGGCCCCGTTCTGGATCGCCGTCTCCTCGTTTTGCCCCTCCTCGTCCCGGCCCGATTCGTCTCCCCCAAAGCCTGGGTTGCGGGGCCCAAACCATACGTTGCCCGCGTCGAGGAAGGTTGCCCCAACCCACCGCGCCGCTAGGAGGTCCTGGAGGAGGGTCGTCCGGAGCTCGACGCTCGATTCGAGCTTGATGTCCCCTCCCAGAATGTTCGACGGCCCCCCCTGCACCGAGGCCGTTGTGTCGAACGGAAGGCCCTTCCCCGGCCCCAGTTCACGGAGCCGCCACCCCCGGACACTGCTGGCCCCCCCGCTAAAGAAGCGGCGGTCAAACGGGATCACCGTAGGCCGCGCCGTCGGGTGGGCCATTCCCCCGAAGAGTTTTACCCCAAGCGTAGAGCCCTGCCCCAGAGGTATGTAGCGCCGCAGGTTCACCGAGGCCCGGACGTACGGACGGTAGAGGAGCTGTCCGGTCAGTCCCCCCGCTCCCCCAAAGAGGCTGGGCAATGAGTAGTTCAGGGTGTCGGGCGCAAAGACGAACCGATCGAGCAGAAGCGGGAGCGTGTTGCCCACCTCGGCGGACACCTCGTAGATGTGCCCGCTTTGTCGGCGGAGCGGATTGGCCGTGGCGGACCGGAAGGTGTACCGAATGGCCGAATTCACCTGCGGCTGCGTGTAGTCCTCCAGAATCTGCTGCCGCTGGACCGGGTCTCGCAGCTCCCCTCCTCCGGGCCCGAAGACGCGGTCCAGAAACCTCTTACTGAACTGATCCAGCGTATCCGGATTGCTTATACTCAGGTCCACCACGTCGACCAGCGAGGAGCGAGTCGGCGTGTGGTCCATCTCCAGGCGGAGGTTGCCGTTCACGCGGCTGCGGATCCGGAGCCCGAGGTCGCTGCGCAGGGCCGTGAGGACCGTCAAGGACATCCGTGTTCGGGTGTTCACCAGGTCGAACGCCTGGTCGAGGGGCCGGAACGGACGAATGAGATAAGGCAGGATAAGAGACGCGCTTCCCTCGAACTGGTTTGAACTCACGAGCATAGAGTCGAGCCCTGTCGCCACCGAGCCCGATCCACGAAGCCGAAACGTCTCGCCCCCGCCGAGCGCATTTACGTTCTCGTAGACGCCACTAAACCCGACACCAAGCTCGTTGAGCCGGAGCCCCGCATCGGTGCCGCCTACGGACTCGCGCTGAAGCGCAAAGGTCTCCGCCTGCACGCGGTGTCGCTCCCGGATTCGCCCCTCAATGCGGATCGGCAGGTAGGTGGCCGTGTCGACGCGAACCGCTTCGTCGTACTGCGGAGACAGATTGGTGAAGGTAAAGACGCCCGTATTCTCGAGGCGACGCTTCGTGGCCTGCACCGCCGAGCGATCGTAGTACGCCCCCGGCCTGAACTGGAGGCTGCGGCGCAGGATGCTCGGCTCGAGGTGGTCATTGTCTTCGATGCGGACCGTCACTTGTGGGCGGTCGCCCCCGGTCGTATCGACGGCCATGTCGAGCGTGTCGGACCGAGGCGGTGCCGGCTCAGGGCCCGTCGCTTCGAAGCGCACGTCCCCGAAGCGGTACCGGGCCCCCGTACGGACGCGGAGGGTAACGTCGAACGAGTCGGGAGCGACGCGGTACACCACCGCCCGCACGGAGTCGCGGCTTACGGCGGCGTAGCCCTCATTCTGCAGGAACGAAAGGATCCGCCGACGCTCCTCGAGGAGCACCGGCTCCTGATACCGCTGATCCTGGATCGAAACTTGCAGCGTGTCGCTCAAGGAGACCGACGAGGCCTCAAACACGGTCCCCTCGATGAGACGACGCTTCTGCGGGGTGCGCAGTGAATCGAGTCCGGCGTAGCGGACGCGCCGAAGGTAGGAGGCCGGTCCCGGTTCTACCTGGAAGACCACCCGAACGTCGTCGGACTTCCCCTGGGACTCCACCTCGTACGAAACCGTGGCGTCCCGAAATCCTCGTTGCCGATAAAACAGCTGGAGACGCTCAGCGTCGGCCCCAACGGTGTTCGAATCGAGATAGGCGGGGGGCTCGCCCCCAGACCGGAGCGCCGAGCCCAAGCGGTCCCACATCCAGTCGGCGCTGCCCAGTTGGTGCACCCAGCGCCACCACGTGAATCCGGGAATGCCGAGGAGTCGCCGGTTCGGGCGGGTGCGGATGTTCTGCTCCAGCGTGCCGTCCGAAAAGTGCTGGTTTCCCTGGATGTCGACACGCTGAACGGTAGGGGCGGTCGTGTCGGCCGCTGGGCGGGACCGCTCCGGCCGCTCCGACGCCTGCCCGGGACGGACCGCCAACATGAGCATCCCAGCGATCAGCACAATCATTGCGCTCCCCGCCGTCTCCCTGAGCCATGTTCGGGCGTTCGTCGCGGAGAGCGTCTGCATTGGTGTGCTGAGATCGAAGAATCCAGAAGGAGAAACCCATACGACGCGGGTTACTCCCTAACGCCTCCGAGCGCGGACGGTGCCGGACGGGCCCGATCCTGTGCGCGAGCAGTGCGGTCTCTCCAGTCCCCGACACACACGCCCACCGAAAATGTCACCGTGTTCGAGGACACGATCCTCGTCTCCGGGTGGGGAATTCCTCCTGCACCTTCCGGCGTTGACAGTGTGACGCCCGGGCGTGCCGTCCCCGTGGCGCGAGCACATCTTTTCCTCGTGCTGACCTTCTGATTCGGAGATGGTGACAGGGGTCGGAACCAGTGGCGAAGACGATCTTCGTCGGAGTAGCCCTCTTCCGGCACACAGGACGACTGCGCCGGAAATGCATAGGAGGACGCCATCAGCGGGAGACGCGAGGGGGTGCGATCCGGAATCCGTCCGGTCCTGCCCCTAGTCGCCACCGAGGGCCAGCCTCACCGAGCGGCCTGCGAGGGCCCGGCCTGTGAGGAGGCAGCCTCATCCTCTAGATTCGCCCGATACTGCTGAGTGCGCCGTTCGAGCTTGCGATAGCTTTCCGGGCTCATCTCCGGCACCAAAAAGCGAACGGGGTTGAGGGCGCGGCCATCCAACTTGTGCACCTCGTAATGGAGGTGCGGCCCGGTGGAAAGCCCTGTGTTTCCACTGTACCCGATGGTGTCGCCCCGTTGCACGCTACTCCCGGGATAGATGTCGTCCGGGATCTCAGACAGATGCGCGTACCGGGTCATGTACCCCGACTTCGAGTGTCGGACCTCAATCACCTTCCCGTAGCCCGAAGTACTCTCCGCGCGCTTCACTGTCCCGTCCGCCGTCGTCACCACAGGCGAGCCCCTCCGCAGCAGGAAGTCAATGCCCTCGTGCATCTTGCGCACCTTCAGAATGGGATGTTGACGCATGCCAAAGTTCGAGACGACGGGTCCGTTGGCCGGCCGAATGGCCGGTAGCTGACGGAGCCGCTTCTGCCGCCGCTGCGCAACCTCGTACAGATCGCGGTAGCTGGACCTCTGCAGGCTCATTTGACGCTCGAGCTTGTCGAGCTTCTGAGACGTGCTTTTCAGCAGCGCCTCGGCATTTTCATCCATCTCGTCGAACTGCTTATACGGATCGGTGCCCCCGACGCCGACCTGTCGCACGTCTTCGGAGATCGGTTTCATCTCGAAGAGTCGACGATAGAGGGTTCGATCCCTCTTTGCCAGCGTATCGAGCCGGGCCGAGAGGATCGTCATTCGGTTGTTGACCCGGTCAAGCTGGCGTTCGAGGGCGGTATTCTCCACCGCAAGTGTTTGCTCGTTGGGAGAAGTGATCCACTGCCGGTCCATTCCCCAGACGAGGAGCCCAGACAGAATCACGGCGAGGCCTACGATCTGGCCAACATAGGCAATCCAGTCCTTCCAGGTCGACTCTACCTCCTTGAAGGTACAGCTCTCCGGATCGTAGACGTAGGTTTGCTCTTGGCTCATGACGGCGCGCCTATTAGGAATCCTGTGGGGGTTCGTGCGCCACGGCTACGAGGAGACGACCGCTCCGTCGATTGTCGAAAAAACGACACGATTTCGCGCTCTGCACTCACGCAGGGCGTTGTCCTCTGACCCGCGAGCGCACCGGCAGAAACGTAATCTTCAGGGACAGAACACGGGCCATCTTCTGGTGGACTTTGTTGAGACCACCTGCAAACATAGCGGGAAGGCCGATGCCTGTCAACCAATATATCGGGCCTCAAAAACCGGTCCAAAAATAATCGATATCTTAACGCGATGCCCTCGAAGAAGACGTTGTCTATTCATAGTCTCGCTCGAAATACTCAATTCCGCGCCGTGGCATCGGGGGTCCTTCCTGCTGAATCCGGTTCCGGAGGCGCTCCGTAAACACCTCAGCCGGATCGTGGCCGTAGTGGCGGAGCAGGTAGTTCATCGCAATCACCTCGCAAATCACCGTGATGTTCTTTCCGGGAGTGATGGGAACCCGGACCATGGGAAGATCGACGCTTAGAATTTCGTGGGTATCTTTTACCATGTTGATGCGAGTGTACTCCTTCTCCTCGTCCCAGAGCTCCATGTTGACGACGATCTCGATGCGCTTCTGAAACCGGATCGCCCGAATCCCAAACATAGACCGGATGTCCACGAGGCCCAGTCCCCGCACCTCCATGAAGTGCTGTACGAGATCGGTCCCCGCCCCCATGAGAATGGACTCGTCCCGCTGGGTCGCGATCACTACATCGTCCGCCACGAGCCGGTGTCCGCGCTCCACCAGATCCAGCGCGACCTCGCTCTTGCCAATGCCGGGCTTGCCGATCAGGAGCATGCCGATGCCGTACACGTCGACCAGTGAGCCGTGGACCGCCCGCTGCGGAGCAAACTGGTCGGTCAAAAAGTTCCGGAGTGACGACGTGAACTGGACCGTAGACAGGGGTGTGCGGTAGACCGGAATGCCCGCGTCCGTGGCCATGTCCACGAGCGACCCCTCGAGGTCATTTTCGGCCGTGATGATAACGCAGGGCACCGAGAACTGCGTCAGGTGCCCAAATGCCTCGCGCCGCTCGGCGTCGTCGAGGTGGTCGAGGTACCGCGTCTCCGTGTTGCCGAGGATCTGGACCCGCTGATGGGTGAACAGGTCCACGTATCCGGCCAGGGCGAGGCCGGGACGATGAAGATTGCTCTCGGTGACGTCCTGTTCGGACGCGTCCACCTCGTCGTTGACCGGCCCCACCTGCACGCCTACGGTCTCGCGCAGTTGGCGGACCATGAAGTCCACCGTAATCGACTCTTTCTGAAAAGTCTCGGGACGGTCCATACCGAGATGGAGTCCTGTGTCCAAACGAGATGGCAGTCTCTCCCCAAACGTTCTTTTCCGCCCTCCCAAACATTGTCGGGACCGTGCACCCGGAATCGGCGGGACGGACGGCGCGTGTCGGTCCGTCACTGACGTCGGGATGCCCGGAGGAATCTCATTCTGGTTAGGGCACCTCCACGTTTTTGAGGATGCGATTGACGAGGTCCGACGGAGCGACCTGCTCGGCCTCCGCCTCGTACGTGATCACGAGCCGGTGCTGCATCACGT
>CAZMDV010000102.1:0-8552 GCA_964564875.1 uncultured Salinivenus sp. | reverse complement strand
ATCTCGGGCCGGAGGACGTACTGGGTTCCGCTCCGCTCGAAGGCGAACATCTCCTTCTGCACGATGTCGGTGGACTCCCCTACCCCCCGCGCCACGAGCTCAGTCGGCTCCAGGACGGGCGTGCGGACCTCTTCGAAGTTGTGGCGTCGCATCACGTCGCGAACCGTCGCCTCCACGTGGCGCCACTCGGCACTGCTGGCAATGCGCGTACCCCCGTCGTCGGTGTACGCGTCCGGCAGGATGTCGAACGTCCCCTTGATGTTCTGAAACGAGGTGCTCACGGACAGTGCGGAGGATTGTCGAATGCAGGCGATGAGAGGGGAGGCCGCTAGCTGCGAAGCTCGCGCTCGCCTTCCCGGAGGATGTCGATGACCGTCTCCGGCGACTCGGCTTCTACGAGGCACTCGCGTATCGAGTCGCGACTCACGAGTCGCGAGATGCGTCCCAGAATCTTGACGTGCTGCGACTTGTGCTCCTTCGGCCCCACCAGCAGTAGAAGCAGGCGCACGGGCACATCGTCGACGGCCCCGAAGTCGACGGGCTCTTCGGTCGTAGCGAAGGCGGCAACTGTCTCCAACGCGGCGGGCGTCTTGGCGTGCGGGAGCCCGAGGCCCTTTCCCACGCCGGTCGACATCTTCTCCTCGCGCTCAAAAATGGCCGACCGCACGGCCTTTAGATTGCCGATGGCGTCGGCGCCGGCGAGTACGTCGACCAACGCATCGATCACCTCTGATTTCGAGGTGCCTGGGAGCCCAATGCGGACACGTTCGGGGTCGAGCAACTGGTTGATCTCAGTGGTCTGGGTCGTCGGCATGCGCAAACTGGATCGATGAGAGCAGGACAGGACGCAGGCCAGGCGCGGGAGCTTCGATGGTAGTCGAGCACCGGCAGTGCACAGAATATGGCAACGCCGCATCGATTTCACGTGTTCGCCGCCAAAAGCCCCCTCTTTCTCCCGACGAGGGCCTTCATTTTCGCCCAACCAAGAAGAATTCATGATCCGCGGCCCGGTCGACCAGACGGACACGTCCTGCACGTTCGTGTACGTCGGCACCGGCGGAGCGGTCAGTGGTGCGTGACTCGTGATGCATGTGCTCCTTCACGCACTCTGGCTCCCAATTCATTCCCGCCGCCACAACCCATCAAGGGCAGACTGGAAGACACAACTTATTTCGGTCGGTTCGATGGAATCCGATCGAAGCGCGTGACGCCATCGCGGACGAAGTGGCCGTCGTCGGGGACGTAGCGTCGTTCCTCGACGGCAAAGGCATCCGGCTCGACGGTGACGACATTGTAGAAGTTGACGGGTCCGGTCGGCTTCCGGTAGCGATTGCTGGTGGCCGTTCCGGCACTCGCAATCACCATCCGGTGTTCGCCCGGGATGATACTGAGCGGCTTGATGGCGGGGATGTGGAGGTGACCGCAGAGGATGAGATCCACGCCCACGTCGGTGGCCACGTCGAGCGTTTCCGAGGCCTGCCGGGCCACGGGGTGCGGACTAATGGGCCCGATCGTGGTGGGGTGGAGCTGGTGGTGCACCACGAGGACCTTGAAGCGGTCCACAGGCACGCCGCGGAAGTAGTCTTCGAGGGCCGACCGGTCGGCGGCCTCAAGGCGTCCTCCTTTGATCGTCGCTCCGTGGGCGGAGGTGAGACCCAGTACGGCAACCGCGTCGGTCTCAAAGGTGGGCGTCAGGTCGTCGGTGATGTAGCGCCGGTACCGCTCCAGGGGGGTCCAGAGCCGCTTGAAGGGCCGCCACCACGGGTAGACGTCATGGTTGCCCGCCACGACGAGCGTGGGCGGCTCAAAGGCGTCAAGCAGGGCCCGCACCGCCTCGTATTCGGACACCCGGGCGCGTTGCGTCAGGTCGCCACTCAGCGTGACGAGATCGACGCCTCCCTCATTGATTTCGTCCACGAGCGCCTCCACTATCCCTGAGTCCGCGATGCGCCCGAAGTGAAGATCCGAGATGTGAGCGATGGTCATGGGGTTAGCCCCTTCGTCCATGGATCCCCTCTCGCGGAGGAGCCAATCCGACGACCGAAACCGCCTATCGCAACAGGTGCGTATTGCGTGTTGTGTATTGCGTAACCACTTTTTCCGTGCCGTTTATGGTCCCTTAAATCCAGTGATATGCAAAACAGAACAGATACGCAATACGAAATACGTAATGTCGCTCTCATCGACGGCAACCGCTTCGAAGTCTCTCCTTTTTGATTCGGAAATACGCTACTACAGAAGCAAATTCATCGGCTCCTCCAGGTAGGACTTGACGGTGCCGAGGAACTGGGCGCCCCTGGCCCCGTCGACGACGCGGTGGTCGCAGGAGAGGGTCACCTTCATGCGTGTGCCGGGCACCACCTCGCCGTCCTCTACGACGGGCGTGTCGCGGATCTCGCCGATGGCCAGGATGGCCGAGTTGGGCGGGTTGATGATGGCCGTGAACTCCTCGATGCCGAACATGCCGAGGTTGCTGGTGGTGAAGGTCGCCCCCTCAAACTCCTCCGGCTCCAGGTCGCGGGACTGCGCCCGCTCGGCGAGCTCCTGGGTCTCGCGCGCTAGCTCCGAGAGCCCCTTCCGATCCGCGTCCTGAATGACGGGCGTAATGAGGCCCTCGTCGATAGCCACGGCGATGCCGATGTGGACGCGGCTGTGCTTGTGGATTTCGCCCTCGTCGGGGCGGTACGAGGCGTTCACGTACGGGTGGTCGTGCAGCGAGAGGGCGCACGCCTTCGTGATGAGGTCGTTGAAGGAGATCTTCGTGCGTCCCTGCTCCTCCGCCAGCTCATTGAGGTCTTCGCGGAGTTCAACCGCCTTCTCCACGTCGATGTCGACGGTGAGGTAGTAGTGGGGCGCCGAGTACTTGCTCTCGGCGAGGCGGCGGGCGATCGTCTTCCGCATCTGCGAGATGTCCTCGCGCTCGTACGCCGCCTCCTCGTCCGGCATCGCGTAGGCCGGCTCTTCCGCGACGGCCGGTTCGGGCGTCGGCTCGGGCGCGGCCTCGCGCTCCTCGATGCGAGCCTCTACGTCGCGGCGCACGATGCGACCCTCCGGCCCCGATCCGTCGACCCGTTCCAACTTTATATCGTGCTCCTGTGCAATGCGACGGGCAAGTGGGGACGCCTTGATGCGACGGCCCTCCGCGTCGGTGCCGGCAGGCACCGGCTCCGGCGTCCGCTCACGCAATTGTCCGTCGCCCGTCGGCTCCGGCGCAGGTTCGGGCTCCACCTCCGGTTCCGGCTTGGGGGCGGGCTCTGGTTCTTCGGGCTCAGGCTCAGGTTCCTCCACCTCCGGCTCGGATTCCACCGTCGCGGCCCCGTCGCCGCCCGCATCACCGATGATCTCAGAGATGTCTTCCCCCTCCTCCCCGATCACGGCGATGAGTTCACCGATGGGCACGGCCTCGCCCTCATCGATCACCTGCTTGAGCAATACCCCCTCGTCGAAGGCCTCCAGGTCCATGGTGGCCTTGTCCGTCTCCACCTGCGCGAGCACGTCGCCCGCCGACACCTCCTCGCCCTCGTCCACGAGCCAGGCGGAGAGCACTCCCTCCTCCATGGTGTCGCTCAGCTTGGGCATCTCAATCGGGTTCGCCATGGGTCAATGTCGAATTTCGAAGTGCGGATATCGAATGTATCGAATGAGAGCTGAAGGGAGTGCCGAACGTCCAATTCGAAATTCACGCCCGATGGGCGCTGGGACGCGGCACTCGCAATTCCTCATCGTGCGTAGAGGACGCGGCGGCACTTGTCCACCGTCTCGTCGACGCCCGGCATGTACTCGTCCATGAGGTTGGGGGCGTAGGGGGCTGGGGTGTCAGGCGCCGTGACGCGCAGGATGGGCGCATCGAGGTAGTCGAACGCGCGGTCCTGCACCTGGTGGGTCACCTCGGAGGCCACGCTGGCAAAGGGATTGCTTTCGTCGATGACGACCAGTCGATTCGTTTTGATCACCGACTCTACGATCGTCTCAATGTCGAGTGGCTTGATGGTGCGCGGATCGATGACCTCCGCCTCGTAGCCCTGCTCCTCAAGCTCGTCGGCGGCGTCCATCGCGATGTGGTAGCTCTTGCTGTGGGCTACAATGGTCACGTCGTCGCCCTCCCGGGCCACGCGGGCATCGCCGATCGGGATCGTGTAGTCGCTCTCCTCGCTCACCTCCCGCTTCATGCCGTACATGAGCTCGCTTTCGAGGAAGACGACCGGATCGTCGTCGCGGATGGCCGTCTTGAGCAGGCCTTTCCCGTCGTCGGGCACGGAGGGCGAGACGACCTTCAGGCCGGGGAAATTCGAGTAGAGGGCCTCGGTGGAGTTGGAGTGGGTGGCGCCGAGCTGCCCGGCCGCGCCGTTGGGGCCGCGGAAGACGATCGGAAGCTCGAACTGTCCTCCCGACATGTAGCGTACGTTGGGCGCATTGTTGATGACCTGGTCGAAGGCGACGAACGAGAAGTTGAACGTCATAAACTCGACGATGGGCCGGAGGCCGTTCATCGCCGCCCCAATGCCGAGCCCCGCAAACCCGAGCTCGCTGATGGGCGTGTCGATGACCCGATCGTGGCCAAAGTGGTCGAGCATCCCCTTGCTCACCTTGTAGGCCCCGTCGTACTCGGCCACCTCTTCCCCAATGAGGAAGATGTCGTCGTCGCGCTCCATTTCCTCGGTCATTGCTTCCCGGAGCGCCTCGCGGAATTGCAGCGTAGCCATGGGTGATTTCGAGTTGAGTGTTCAGAGTTAAGAGCTTCGACGTGCCAACGCACAGCGCAAAATCTTACGCGATGAAGGGATAGTCCTCCTGGACGTACACGTCGTCGTAGATGGCGTCGTCGTCCGGGAAGGCGGCCTCGTTCGCGGCATCGATGGCGTCTTTTACCGCCTGCTCCGCCGTGTCGTCGATCGCCTCGATATCGTCCTCCGTGGCAATGCCGTGCTGGAGGATATAATCCTGGAGGCGGTTGATCGCGTCTTGGCTCTGGCGCTCATCGAGCTCGCCCTCGCCGCGGTACTCGGCCGGGTCGGTGATCGAGTGGCCCTGGTAGCGATACGTGCGCACCTCCAGGAGCGACGGCTGGTCGTGGCGGGCGTACTGCTCGACGTGATCCTGCACGGCCTTATTGACGCTGAACACGTCCATGCCGCTGGCCAGGGAGGAGGGAAAGTCGAAGTTATAGCCGTGCTTGAAGAGATCCGGCTTGCTGAACGCCCGGTCCACGGCCGTCCCCATCGCGTACTGGTTGTTTTCGCAGACGAACACAATGGGCAACTCATAAATGCCCGCCAGGTTGCAGGCCTCGCGGAACGCGCCCTGGTGCATGGCCCCGTCGCCGAAGAAACAGAGACACACGTTGTCTTCGTCTCGGTATTTGTGAGCGAAGGCGATCCCGGCGCCGAGGGGCAGGTGCGCCCCCACGATGGCGTGCCCCCCCATCATCTTTTTCTCGGCGTCGAAAAAGTGCATCGACCCCCCCTTCCCCTTCGAGCAGCCCGTCTTCTTGCCGAAGAGCTCCGCCATGCACTCCTCGGCGGTCATGCCCATGGCCAGGCCCATGCCGTGGTCGCGGTAGGCGGTAATGATCGAGTCCTCCCCGAGTTCGATGGCGTTGACGCTGCCGGTGGAGACGGCCTCCTGCCCAATGTAGAGGTGCAAGAAGCCCGAGATTTTCTGCCGCTGGTACATCTGGCGACACCGATTCTCAAAGCGCCGCTGCAGGAGCATGTTGCGGAGCAGGTCGAGCACGTCCTCGTCCTCGAAGCCCAGCGCGTCGTGCTCGTACGTGTCGGCCGGGTAGGTGTCAAACGACACAGTTTCCTCAACGGGCCCCGCCGGAATGTCGATTGACTGATGAGTGGCAGCGTCGGACGCCTCCGAGGCGCCGTTGCCGGAGAGGGGACTGGGTCGCTTCTCAGTGGTCGCGGCGTCGCTCGCGGCCCCCATGTCGGCAAACTCGTCGAGGGCCTTCTGGATGTCCTCCGCGTACGACGGACCAATTCCAGTTAATTCCTCCAGCGACTCGACCTCCTGAAGGTCGGCGAGGCTCGTCACACCCGCCTGCTCCAGCCGAGCGGCATGCGGAAAGTCCTCAGGGAGGCCGGTGCCTTCGGCAAAGCTTCCGTTCGAACCCGAGTTGGTATCAGGGGCCGAGGTGTCGTCAACCATGGGTGCGTCGAGGTGGGTGAGGGGAAACGAAACGTGGGACGTGCGCAGCCCATCAAACCCTCGGACTGCGGACATCAAGGGTGAGGTACAGAATCAGCGGTTTCGGCCAAAGAAGCAATTTTGCTACGGCCTTGTATCCCAATTCGAATCCCCGGTTTCGCCCCCAATGCCTCCATCGGGACTCGTTTTTCTTTAAAATCTGTGTACACGGCTGGACATAGATCGCCGGATCGGTAATTTCTTGTCGGGACTCTTCGTTTCGGGGACGTTTCTGCCGAGCGACGGATCACCTTTCGCCACTCTCCCTCCTCGAACACAATCCGCAATCGGTGTCTAACTCCGCCGCCCGGGAGGCCTCGACCGACGCTCTGGTCATTACCCCCACGTACAACGAAGCCGACAACGTTGGCCAAGTCATCGACCTGGTGCTGTCCCAGCCGATCCCGATCTCCATCCTCATCGTGGACGACAACTCGTCTGACGAAACCGCCGCGATTGTGCGCTCGAAAATGGAAGAGGCCCCCGACCGGGTCCACCTGATTGAGCGGGGCGGCAAGCTGGGCCTCGGCACCGCCTACCTGCGCGGCTTCCGCTACGCCCTCTCGCGGGACCATACGTACATCTGCGAGATGGACGCCGACCTGTCCCACGACCCCGATGACCTCCCGCGTCTCATCGAGCCGGTGCGTGCCGACGAGGTCGACCTTGCCATTGGGTCGCGGTACGTGGAGGGCGTCCGTGTTATCAACTGGCCCCTGTCGCGGCTCGTCCTTTCCTACAGCGCCGGGATTTATACGCGCACCATCACGCGTCTGCCAATTCTTGACGTCACGGCCGGGTTCAAGTGCTTCCACCGACGTGTGCTGGAGGCCTTGCCGCTCGACCGCGTTAACTCCGACGGCTACGCCTTCCAGGTGGAAATGCACTACCGCACCTGGCGGGCGGGCTTCCGCTTCAAAGAGGTCCCGGTCGTCTTTACCGAGCGCACCGAAGGGCAATCCAAGATGAGCCGGGGCATCGTGCGGGAGGCTGCCCTCAAGGTGTGGGAGCTGCGGCTCCGCGACTTGCTTGGCCGACTTTAGTTTGTTGGCAGTGGATTGTGAATCGTGAGCTGGTGAGTTTCCATCACCCCTCGCCTTCTCCTCCCCCGCTCTCCCTTGCCCCTACGCCAACCCCGCGTCTTTTCGCGTTTCTAATAGACGATGTCCGTGTCGCTCTCTATCTTGCAACGCAGTTGTTACCTACACGTGTCCCGCGCAGCGTGCTACTACGCGGACGTGTCCGTTCATACCCGTTCTTGACAACCAATCCTTCCGACGCATGAGCCCCGACGCTCCCTCTTCGCACGACGACATTCCCTCTCCCACCTCCGGCGAACGCATCACGATGGAGGACGGGGTGCTCCAGGTCCCCGACACCCCCATCATTCCCTTCATCGAGGGCGACGGCGTCGGGACCGACATCTGGGCCGCCGCCCGCCCCGTTTTCGACGCCGCCGTCGAGACCGCGTACGACGGCGACCGGTCCCTCGTGTGGACGGAGGTGCTGGCCGGCGAGAAGGCCAAGGAACAGACCGGCGAGCTCCTCCCCGAGGAGACCGTCGAGACGATCCGCGATCACCGCGTCGCGATCAAGGGGCCGCTCACCACCCCCGTTGGCGCCGGGTTCCGGTCGCTGAACGTCGCGCTCCGCCAGAAGCTCGACCTCTACGCCAACGTGCGCCCCACCTACTACATCGACGGCGTCCCCTCCCCGATGAAAGCCCCGGAGCAGATGGACATGGTGACGTTCCGGGAAAACACCGAAGACGTCTACGCGGGCATCGAGTGGGAGGCCGGAACCGAAGCGGCCCAACAGGTCCGAAAATTTGTGGAGGAGGAGATGGGCTACGACGAGACCATCCACGACGGCCCGGTGGGCATTGGCATCAAGCCAATCACGGAGTTTGGCACCAAGCGGCTCGTCCGCGAGGCCATCGACTACGCCCTGGAGAACGACCGGCACCAGTTCGTGACGCTCGTCCACAAGGGCAACATCATGAAGTTTACCGAGGGGGCCTTCCGCGACTGGGGCTACGAGGTAGCCCGCGAGGAGTACGGCGACGAGGTCATTACCGAAGACACCCTCTGGGAGGAGCGAGACGGCGAGCCGCCCGAGGACGCGGTGGTGGTCAACGACCGGATCGCCGACAACATGCTCCAGCAGATTCAAACGCGGACCGACCAGTACGACGTGTTGGCGATGCCGAACCTCAATGGCGATTACCTTTCCGACGCCTGCGGCGCTCAGATCGGCGGGCTCGGCGTGGCCCCGGGGGCCAACTTCGGCGACGCGGCCTGCCTGGCCGAACCGGTCCACGGCTCCGCCAACAAGTACGCTGGGCAGGACAAGGTGAACCC
>CAZMDV010000101.1:0-8577 GCA_964564875.1 uncultured Salinivenus sp. | reverse complement strand
GAAGTGCTCACCCTGGCCCGGTGGGGGACCCGAATTGAGGAGCACTACGACCGGCCCATGGACATCGAGTGGGCGCGCGACGGGGAGACCGAGCAGCTCTTCATCCTCCAGGCCCGCCCCGAGACGGTCCAGTCTCAGCAGGCCGCGAGTGTGCTGCGCACGTATCAGCTCAACGAACGGAGCGAACGGCTGGTGACCGGCCTGAGCATCGGCCAGTCGGTCGCGGAGGGCACCGTCCAGCTCATCCACAGTGCGGAGAAGATCGACGAGTTCGAGGAGGGGGCCATCCTCGTCACGGAAATGACGGACCCGGACTGGGGCCCCATCCTCAAGAAAGCGGCCGGCATCGTTACCGATCACGGCGGGCGCACCTCCCACGCGGCCATTGTGAGCCGTGAGCTGGGCATTCCGGCCGTCATCGGGACGGGGGGCGCGACCGAGGTGCTCACCGACGGGCAAGCGGTCACGCTCTCCTGCATAGAGGGCAGCGACGGGTACGTCTACGAAGGCATTCTGGAGTACGAGACGACGGAGGTGGACCTGGAGGCCCTCCCCGACACGGACACCGAGATCATGCTCAACGTGGCGAGTCCCGCCGCGGCGCTGAACTGGTGGCGGCTGCCCGTGGACGGCATCGGCCTCGCCCGAATGGAGTACATCGTCAATAACGTCATCGAGGTGCACCCGATGGCGCTCGTGGCCTTCGGGCAGGTCGAGGACGAGGCGGCCCGACGCCGCATCGAGGATCTCACGCGGGCCTACGCCGACAAGGCCGAATACTTCGTGGACCACCTCGCCCGGGGCATCGGGGCCATCGCCGCGGCGCAGCATCCGGACCCGGTAATCGTGCGCATGAGCGACTTCAAGACGAACGAGTACGCCGACCTTGTGGGTGGGCAGGCCTTCGAACCCCACGAGGAGAACCCCATGCTGGGCTGGCGCGGCGCCTCGCGCTACTACAGCGATGCGTACCGCGAGGGCTTTGCCTTGGAGTGCCGGGCCCTCAGGCGGGTGCGCGAGGAGATGGGCTTCACGAACGTCGTACTCATGATCCCCTTCTGCCGCACGCCCGAAGAGGCCGATCGGGTGCTCGAGGTCATGGCCGAGAACGGCCTGAAGCGAGGCGAGAACGGCCTTGAGGTCTACGTGATGGCCGAAATTCCGTCGAACGTTCTTCAGGCCGACGACTTCACGGAGCGGTTCAACGGCTTCTCGATCGGCACGAACGACCTGACGCAGCTCGTCCTGGGGGTGGGACGCGATGCGGAGCGGCTATCGTACCTCTTCGACGAGCGCAACCGGTCGGTGAAACAAATGGTCAGCGACCTGATCGAGGAGGCCCACGCGGCGGACCGTCCGGTGGGCATCTGCGGCCAGGCCCCTAGCGATCACCCCGACTTCGCCGAGTTTCTGGTGGAGGCGGGCATCGACTCGATCTCCATCATCCCCGACAGCGTGGCGGATGTGATTCGGCACGTGGCGGAGGCGGAGAGACGGGGCGGCGGCTCGTCGGGGCCCTGAGATGAAGAAGGAAGCGCCCGGGCTCCAGTACTCGGACGTGTCGGAACGGAAGGACGGACACAGGGGGAGAGGCGCTCGGAGTGAAACGGGCGCCGGCCGGTCGATCGGTCGATTCAGCCCGGTGTCCGGGACTCACGTCCGACACCACCGGCGGACCGGTCGGCTCCCCCGACCCGTGATCAGGACTCGTCCATCTCCAGCCACACGACGGCCCGCCGCCGCAACGCGGCGTTCGAGTCGAGGCCAAGTTTTTTCTTCGCTCGGCTCCGATACGTGTCAATGGTCTTCGGGCTCAGGTTCAGTTCCTCGGCGATCTCATTGGAGGTCAGTCCCTGCCCCATGTACTCGAAAACCTCCAGCTCCCGGTCGCTCAGGTCCTCGAGCATCGAGGAAGCCGTTTTTGAGTCGGCCCCATGAAGGCGAGAGAGCATCTGCTTCTTGAGTCCCTCCTCGAAAAACAGTCCGCCCTCGAGAATGCGATGAATCGCCGTGACGATTTTCTCGGTGGATACGCTCTTCCGCAGGTATCCCGACGCCCCAGCCTGAAGCACCCGCTCGGCGTAGAGCTCTTCGTCGTGCACCGACACGACCAGGATCGGCAGGTCGGGACATAAGTCCCGGAGATTTTTGACGAGCTCCAGGCCACTACCCTCCTGGAGGGAGAGGTCGACGATTGCGAGGTCGGGCTCCGTCTCGTGAATTTCCTGGTGGGCCTCCGGTGCCGACCCGGTTTCGCCACAGATCTCCAGCCCCATCTCGCCCTCCACCAGCGCGGCGTATCCCTGACGCATCACAGGATGATCTTCGACGATATAAATTTGGTAAGCCATGGTTTTGTATCGCGCTTGTCGGGTGCTACAGAAGGGGGAATGAGTGTTACTCCGGCCTACACGGTGGCCTTTGGCTCCGGCGTTTCATCGGTTTCGGAGAAGGCCTTCAGTGGGAGGCGGCACCGCACGACCGTTCCGCCCTCGTCCGTGGGCCCAACGTCGAGCGTGGCCCCGATCAGCTCGGCCCGGTACTTCATCGTGTGGAGCCCGAGCCCGTCGGTCGGGTCAAGTTCTCTCGGAATGCCCGTCCCGTCGTCCTGCGCCGCAAGCACGACGTGGTCGTTCTCGCGGTGGAGCCGAATCTCGATCGTCTCCGGGTTGGCGTGCTGTGCCGCATTATTGACGGCCTCCGACGCAATGCGGTACAAGTGAGAGGCGACCTCGCCCCCAAGGGAGGGAAGGGAATCATCCGCCTCGAAGATGCAGGTAAACTCTCCCATCTGTTCCTGGCGATCCGCGAGCTTCTGTAGGCCGTCCACCAACTCGTCGTTTTTTACCTCCAGGGGCATGAGCGAGTGCGAGAGGGTCCGGGCCTGCTCGCCCGCCTCCCGAATCAGTTCCGTGATCCTCTGAATCTCCGCGGCTGCCTCGGGGTGCTCCTCCCCTAGATTCACGGCGAGCGCGTCGGCCATCATCGCTGTGCCTGCGAGGTGCGAGGCGAGCATGTCATGCAGATCCCCCCCGATCTGGCGCCGGGTCTCGTCGCTGGCGGCGATTACCTCTCGCTCCAGTCGCCGGCGCTCCGTAATGTCGATCCCGGTCCCGACCACGTACTGAACGTCCCCGTCGTCGCCGGTGAGCACGGTGTTCGACCAGCGGATCAGTCGCCGCTCGCCATCTTTGGTCTGCCAGTGGTTCTCGTGTGACCGTGGTTCGTCGTCCTTCTTGAGTTTCGTAAACTCCTCCGCCACCTGGTCACGCTCGTCGGGCGGGACCAGAAGATCGAGGAAGGACTTCCCCTCGGCCTCCTCGGCCGAATACCCGGTCACGGCCTCGCACTCCTCGTTGAAGCGCACAATGCACCCGTCCCGGTCCATGACGACCACCAGCGCGCCGATGGTATTGAGCAATGCATTAACGAAGTCGCGCTCCTCGCGCACCTGCCGCAAGGCCTGTTTGCGCTCGGTGATGTCCTGGATGGCCCCAGCCACTTTGACGACCTCACCGTTCTCCTCCTCAACAGGGGCCCCGACCGTTCGCACCCAGCGGCGGTTGCCCTTCGCCGTGTCGAGGGGAAGCTCCAGGGCGTAGGGCTCCCTCTCGTGGACGCAGCGCTCGAACGCCTCCCGGACCCTGGGCCGGGCCTCCGGCGCGTAAAACTCGACGCTGTCTTCAGCCTCAATCTGGGTGTCGGGCGCGACCTCGTGGATCCGGTACACCTCGTCGCTCCACGACACCTGCCCCGACCGTAGATCAACCTCCCACGCCCCGGCCAGCCGCTGGGTCTGCTCCAGCAGGCTCTTCTGTCGCCGCAGCGCCCTCTCCCGCCGCCGCTCCTCGGTCACGTCCCGCTGGACGGAGACCCAGTACTCGACCGAACCGTCCGTTCCCCGAACGGGGGCAAGGTTCCACTGGACGACGTACGGAGAGCCGTCCTTCCGATAGTTGATCGTCTCTCCCTCCCACTCCTCTTCTGCCTCCAGGGCCGCTCGGAGCGAGTTCAGAACCGCCCGGTCCGTCTCGGCCCCCTGGAGAATGCGGGGCGTCTTCCCGAGGACCTCCCCCTCGGCGTAGCCGGTCTGTTTCTCGAAAGCGGAGTTGACGTAGACGATGCGCGGACCGGGCTCATCGAGAGGCTTTGCCTCGGTGATGAGTACTGCCTCCTTGGCCTGCTCGACAGCCTTCGACAACACCTGAAGCGACTGCTCGCGCCGCTGCAGCTCCTCCTCCAGCTGCGCCGCGTGCTCCGACGACTCCGCCTCAGGGGGGACCTCCGCCTCCGGGGCGGGCGGCTCGGTGGGGAGGAGGAGAATCTGCGCGAAGCTCCTGTCCTCGACCGGACGAACGCACACGCGCACCCACTCGGGCCCTCCGTTCACCGCCGTCCGGATGCGCTGCTCCTCGGTCGCCGCGTTCTTCTGAAAGGCCTGATAAAGCCCCCCTCGAAGCTCCGTGCGCAGCGGGTCCGGCGCCACCTCCAGCACGTTGTGCGTGGGGGCTCCGCCCTGATGTTCCAGGTAGCGGGCGGCCGGATCGGTGAGGTGCACGATGTCGTAGTCCTCGTTCACGACGATGCTGGCGACCTCCTCCACCAGAAGCTGCCGGTGAAGCTCGCCCGTGCTTTGCGGGGTCTGTGGCTCCGCCGGCACCCGCTGGTCGATGTCCGGCGTCTGCGCGAGCCGCTTTCGGAGCGGGAAGTGCGGAACGTCCCGTTCGTCGCGGGGGCTGGGCTGCCGCCGGTAAAGGCCGTGCTGCTCGTCGAGATCGGTGAACAGGTCTTCGGCGGCCCCAATCGGTTCGGATGCCCCGAGGAACAGGACGCCATCGGGCCGGAGGGCGTAGTGGAACACCTCCAAGACGTGCTCCTGCATCTCTCGACTCAGGTAGCTCAGCAGGTCGCGGCAGCTCACGAGATCGAGCTTCGAGAACGGAGGATCCTCCAGCAGGTTGTGCTCGGCGAAGAGCACCATCTCGCGAAGCTCTTCCCGCACCCGGCCGCGCATGCCCTCGGGCACGAGGTGGCGCTTGCGCCGCTCGGGGGACAGGTCCGCCACCACCGACTCGGGATAGAGCCCCTGCCGCGCAGCCTCGATGGACTCTTCACTGACGTCCGTGGCAAAAATCTGAACCTCCGGCGGAGGGTCCCGTCGTTCGGCCTGTTCGTGCAACAGCATGGCCAGGGAGTAGGCCTCCTCGCCCGTCGCACACCCGGCCGACCACACGCGCACCTGCTCGTCGAAGCTCTTTTCCTCGAACAGCGCCGGAAGGACGGTCTGGCCCAGCGCCTCGAACGCCTCTTTGTCCCGGAAAAAGCGCGTGACACAATGGAGGAGTTCTCGGAAGAGGGCCTCGACCTCTTCCGGGTCGCGCCGCAGGAGCTCCAGGTAGTCGGGCAGCGACGAGACCTGGTTGACCGCAAGGCGGCGTCCGATCCGCCGCAGGACAGTGGACCGTTTGTAGTTGGCAAAGTCGTGCCCCGTCTCGGCGCACACCTGGGTTAGAATCTTGCGGACCCACTGCTCGCCCTCTTCGGGCAGTTCCTCCGCCTCCTCGGACAGCGATTCCGACACTGGGTGCGTCCAAAACTGGGTGAGCTGGGCGGCCAGCTGTCCCGCAGGGGCCACGACGTCTACGAAGTTGGTCTGCACCGCACTGCGGGGCATGCCGTCGTGCGCGGCCTCCTCGGGGTCCTGCACCATCGTGAAGCCACCTGCCGCCTTGAGGGCCCGCAGGCCCTGAGTGCCGTCGGTGCCGGGGCCCGAGAGAACAATGCCGATGGCGTTCTCGCCCTGGTCCGCGGCGAGCGCGCGGAAGAACGCGTCGATGACCGTGGGCTGATTCTCGTGCTGCGCGGTGTCGGGCGGCCGGAACCGACCGTCGTCGATCCCGAGCTCCTTCTTGGGGGGGAGGATGTAGACGGTGTTCGGTTCGGGCACCGTCCCCTCCTCTGCCGTCTGCACCGAGAGCGCCGTGTGGTGCCCGATGATCTCCGACAGGTCGCTCTCGTGCTCGGGCGGAAGGTGCATGAGCACTACGAGTGCCATCCCCGTATCGGAGGCAAGGGCATCGAAGAACGTCTCCAATGCCTGGAGGCCGCTGGCCGAGGCGCCCACCGCAGCGATGGGCGTGCGCTCCCCGTCCGTGGGGCGATCCGGGTCGAAGGATGCCGAATTGGGGGTTGTGGAAGGGAGGCCGGGCATGCTCGTCGGGGCAGTGGTAGGGAGGGGGGGATGAAATTCTGAAGATCCGATCGCGACGGAGGGGAAGGGCCCCCGTCCGTTCCCTCGGTCGCCCGTTTGTGCCGGGGGCGGACCGTGATGTCGATCCTCCGTCCCAATTATGCCGGTTGCGAGCTTTCGATCTGCATTTTTTCTCTTCTCCGTCCGCGCCGGGACGACCGGCCGGTCGTCCCTCCATCGAGTGGAGGCAGGGGCTATGGTTCAGCTCCTATTCGCGAACCGCGCCGACCGCTGGCAACCCTGGTCTTGACGGCCTTTCCGTCAGAGAGGCCGGCGGATCCTTCAGCTCGTCGCTGCCGGACCAGACAAAAGGAACGAACGCGTTCCGAGAGCTCGCTCGCTGCTTCCGTCAAACGAGACGACGGAAAGCGACGGGTAGAGCCACCCGACAAACATGATCTCTGCTCCTTAACTGAGTTAGAAACTGTTCGGCGGACCGTCTACGGCCCCCCAGGAGTGCTCGGTCGCTGTGCTCCCAGCGCAGCCCGGAGACTACTTAGTCGCTGTGCTCCCAGCGCTGCGACTTCGCGGATCTTGTGCGGCCCAGGGACGACTCGGTCACTGCGTTCCCCGCGCAGAACGGGGTCTGCACGCGCCCGGGAGCGCTGCTACGGGGCTCGTTTGGGCCCCGTCCATGCACGCCCGCTGTGTCTCGGCTGAATATCCAACCCCCAAACAGGTGCTGTGGTGGATGTCAAGCGATTCAGCTTTCTAGAGGCCCATCGTTGTCAAAGACGAAAACTGGCTCTTGAACCCCGGCATCGAAGTCACTTGTAACCAAAGCGTTGACTTCTTCGATCGCAAATTCTTACGGTGAGTCGCCAGGGAGGAGCGGGGTGTCGATCGAAACGTCCATTCCCGGCCGTGTCCGGAATTCTCCCACACGACCAGTCTCTCTTCGCTGACCTCTCCATCGGAGCATGTCGTACGGTCTTTGTGCCCGACGAATGCTTTATTGGTTACTACGGAGAGAGGCTCCCGACGGACAGGCCAGTGTGCGGGACCGGTCGGATGCAGTCCCGACAAGCTGTTTTTATTCACAACGAAGGTCCTGTTCGGGGGAGCAGAGGACCTGGGAGGTCCCTACTCGCACTTCCGTCCCCAACGACGAGGGAAGCGCCATGAGCTGTCGATTCAGAGGATCCTTCACTAATGACGAAAAGGAGCGCCTCGCAAAGACAGCTCGGGCCGTCGAACGGCTCTTGTCTCGGGAGACGAGAAGCCAGCCTGCCTGGGCGTTCCTCCACTTCAAGGCGCCCTATGCTGGGTATTCGTACTGGGGAGTGCGGTACGAGAACGGTCTTCAGGTCGGTGCCGAAACGGCTGAGGAGCTTGCTGCTTCCCTGGCGTCCCTCCGCGTCGAGATGCGCCGCAAGCGAGAGCGCCTCCGGCGTAACGCCACGTCCCGGAAGGCAGACCGGCCTACCGCGTCGTTCGAAGAGTTGGCTTCTTGAAGAGGGAACGGGCTCTCTCCAGTCCATGCGGTCGCCCAAACTGTACGTCCATCTTGCTCGTGAGGTATTCGCCATGTCCACCGCTACGCTCCCTCAGTCTCCACGTGCGTCTCGATCCTCGCCCCCTTCATCGTCCGCACGCCGGATCGCCGACGTGGTTTACCAGAGTCTGAAGACCGCCATCCAGCGGCAGTGCGCCCGGCGCTACGACAAAGACGTGACACTGCGCCGCCTCGACCGAGTCGCGGCGAGTGAGTTGATGCGGCTTCGGATCGGATGTCGCGATCTCGTTCAGGTAAGTGTTATCGTTACTGCGAGCCACGTCGGGGGCAACGTCTACGACGTCAAGTGTGAGATCGAGGACGGTCCGTTCCGCCGAGTGACCTTCGCACTGCCCGCGGAAGCGGGCACGGCGCTCTCGTGGGCGCCGGGCCTCGGCCAGAAGCTCGGGGGCTTTCTCCTGGGCGAACTCGAACGTGAGCTCGGGCGCCGCTCCCTTTTGACAGAGGGATCCGCCGTCGCGGCCCGATGATCGCCACTGACAAGAGCCACTGACAAGAGTACGCCCACCCGGGTTCTCGAACGGCTCCATTAGCACCTGGCGCCCCGACTGCCTCTGCGGTGCGTGCGCACCTGCGAGGCGTCTCCGTCCCCAAATGGGGCCGGTTCGGCCCGCTGAGAGTGGGCAACAAAGAGTGGGCAACAAATTCGCTCCGGACCGAAGGGCGGAGTCTCCTCTGCGCGTCGACGTTGGGTCTCCCCGGTCGGCGAGGAGACGTTCACCCTTGCGCGTCGCCGTCGAAGGGGGACGGGCCCGCCACTACACGTATGCCATCTCGGACGAAAAACGAGAACGAAAAATGAAAGACGTAA
>CAZMDV010000100.1:6228-8598 GCA_964564875.1 uncultured Salinivenus sp. | reverse complement strand
TGACGGACACGCCCTCGTCCTCCAGCGCGTCGAAGAGGCGCCGGGCGATGCCGGGCACGCCGATCATGCCGCTGCCCTCCAGGTTGAGGAGCGCCACGTCGTCGATCGTCGAGAAGCCCTTGACGACCGACGCGCCGTCGCCGTCGAGGTGGATGCGGGTGCCGGGCCGCTCGGGCGCAAAGGTGTTGCGGATCGTGATCGGAATCTCATGCTCCACCGCCGGCGTCAGCGTGCGCGGGTGAATGATGCTGGCCCCAAAGTAAGCCAGTTCCATCGCCTCTTCGTAGGAGAGCGTGTCGAGGCGCTGGGCGTCGGGGACGTAACGGGGGTCGGCGCTCATCACGCCGGCGGTGTCCGTCCAGATCGTGAGGCTTTCCGCTCCGAGCAACGACGCGAAGATGGCGGCGGAATGATCCGAGCCGTTCCGGCCGAGGGTGGTCGGCACGCCCCCGGGCGTCGCCGCAATGAAGCCGGTCGCCACGATCACGTCGGCGTCTACGTGGTCGGCCTGCCAGTCGGCAAATTGTTTCTGCGTCGTCGCCCAGTCGACCACCGGGCCCATCTTCTCGTGGGTGACGACGATCACCTCGCGGGCGTCGCAGACGGCGGCGGAGAGGCCACGGTCGCGGAGCACCCCACCCAGCACCCGGGCCGACCACAGCTCGCCATAGCCGGCCACGAGATCGCGCGTCGTGTCAGGGGCTGTACTCATGAGACGGGTGGCACGGAGCACGTCGGCCAAGTCGTCCACGTCCTCGTCCAGCGTGCGGAGCACCGACGTGGCGGCCGTGCCGTCCAGCAGGTCCGTGACGACGGCCCGCTGGTCGTCGCGGAGTGCCTGAAGGTGGTCGTCCAGATTAGCCTCGCCGCTCGGGGCGCGCGCCGCGAGGTCGAGCAGGCGATCCGTCACGCCGCTCATCGCCGAAACGACGACCGCCAGGGGCGGCTCGCGCGCGCTAAGAAGGGATACGACGTGCTCGATGCGGTCCGGATCGGCGAGACTGGTGCCGCCAAACTTGTGAACCTGCCACTCGGTGGACGCGGGGGCGTTCGACTCCATACGGGGGGAGGAGGGATGAAGAGTGAACCTGAGCCGACGGATGACGGCACGAGGATCGAGCCTGTCCGAAGTAGGACGGGGGGCGGCGCCGCTTCTCCACGAAAGACAGAGAGGAGGGCTACGTTGCGGATCCGTCCGGATCCAGCCGGGCCACGACCTCGGTCAGGAGACGATGCAGGCGCGAGCGGGGCGTGCGGAGGCTCGTGCCGCCCCCGGCGGAGGCAGGCGGGCCGTGGTCCGTCAAGTGCTGTTCGGCGAGGAGGGTGAGGGCCAGGACCCGCACGTCCATGTGACGCGCCGCAATCACCTCCGGCACCACGCTCGTGCCCACGGCGTCGGCCCCCAGTCGGCGGGCCATCCGGTGCTCGGCGGTCGTTTCGCGGTTGGGCCCGAGGAGCGCCAGGTAAATGCCCTTCTGGAGCGATATTCCTTCGTCGCGGGCCACGTCCCCGACCACCTGTTGGAGAGAAGCGTCGTACGGGTCGGTCATGTCGGGGAAGCGTGGGCCCCAGTCCTCCACGTTCGGCCCAACAAGGGGGTTCTGGCCCTGGAAATTGACGTGATCGGTCAGCAGCATCAGGTCGCCCCGCCGGAACTGAGGGTTCACGCTGCCGGCCGCGGCCGTCAGGAGCAGCGTGTCGACCCCGGCCGTGGCGAGCATGCGCACGGGAAACGCCACCTCGCGTGGCGTGTGGCCGTCGTAGAGGTGCAGGGACTGGTCCAGTTCGACGACGTGCGTTCCGCTGAGGACGCCCATCGCGATCGTGCCCTCCGACCCCGGAGCGTGAGGAAGATCGCCGTAAGGGATCGTGGTCTCAATTGTCTCATCGTCCAGAAGACCATCGAGCGCAGTGTCGTGCAAAACCCCAACCGTCGGGGGCGCCGATGAGGCGTTCTGGAGGGCCGAGGCGGCCTCCACCACTTGGCGCTGATAGGTAGCCGTCCCCTCGGCGGTGAGTGCGGACGAATCAGACGTCGTAGACATACGAGCGGAGAGCTGGGACGTAACGAGAACGGGTTCGGGATCCGGGGCGAAACGGCGAGACGGTCGGGGACGAGGGCCGTGGGGCGGCGCAGGGAGAAGACTAGGAGGTACTCCGCGGATCTCCCGGTGGTGGGTTGCACCGAGAGAGGGGGCATCTCCCGTGGGGACGCGAGCGAAAATGGCGCAGGGGCTACTCCTCCATGTCGTCGAGGATGCTCCAGATCTTCTCGATCTCCTCCGGGGTTGCCTCTTGCTCGTCGCCGGAGCGCTCCTGCGTGTTCTTCTCGCGCTCCGATTCGGCGTCCTCTTCTTCGGAACCCTCAGC
>CAZMDV010000100.1:0-6128 GCA_964564875.1 uncultured Salinivenus sp. | reverse complement strand
CTTCTTCGGAACCCTCAGCCTCAAGGTCGTCCGGCGATGCGGCCTCCAGATCGGAGGGCTGCGGACCGCTGTCTCGGTCGGCCTCGGCCTGTTCGCTAGAGGAGAGGGTCTTCGGGGCGTCCTGTCCTAAGGGCGAGGACGGCCGAGGGGGCGGTCCGGCCTCTGACGCCACGTCGTCCGTGAACACCTCAGACGGGAGGGGATCCTGTTCCTCGTCGGACGCATCGGCGTCGCCTAGCGGCTCGATGTCGTCGATGGGAAAATCCTCCTCGTCGGCCGGTCCGGGTCCCTCAGCCTCCGGTTCGTCCTCGTCCAGCACAGAGGAAGAGGCCGCGCCCTCAGAGCCATCGATCTCCTCGTCGAAGGAGGACGTTTCCGAAATGGCCCCGGCCTCGTCGTCTCCGGGGCCCTCGCTGGGGGCCTCGAGGTCGGTCGGCTCATCGTCCGCCGCGTTGGACTCTATCGCGTCGCCCGGTGGGGCGTCCGTTTGGGTAGGATTGGGGGGCGAGGGGGAGTCCGGAGGGGCGCCAGGGCCCGCCGGTGACGCTTGGTCGGACGGAGGGTCGGGCTCGCGGGGCAGCGCTGGCTCCGATGAGGCTGTGGAGTCGAGCTCGGGGACATTCTCTTCCTGATCGAACTCCTCCAGAATTTCGAGCTCCGAGGTGAGAAAAGCGCGCAGCCGCGCCGCGACCTCGGCGCGGCGGCTCCGAAGGCGCTGGGTGTCGGCCTCAAGCTGATCACGCTCAGATTTTGCCTCGCGCTTTATTTCTTCCGCTTCCGCTTTGGCCTCCTGGACGATGTCCTCGGCCTCGCGCTCAATCTCTCTCGCTTCTGCTTGAGCCTCCTCGATGATGTCTTCGGCCTCACGCTCGATCTCTTTCGCTTCCGCCTTGGCCTCCTGGACGATGTTTTCGGCCTTCTCGCGGGCGTTCTGAATCTTTTGCTCGGCATTCTCCCGCGTCTGATTGAGGGCCTGCTGCAGGGCTTCTTCGACCTCCCGGTAGTGGTCGATCTGTTGTTCGAGCTCCTCCACCTTTTTCTCCAGACGGCGGCAATCGCCTTCCAATTCCTCCCACTGCTCGGCGACCATGTCGAGAAACGCCTCGACCTCCTCCGGGGCGTACCCGCGAAGGCTCCGATCAAACTCTTGCTTCCGAATCTCAAGGGGCGTGAGCTTCATGGTTGCGGCTGGTCAGGTATGGGACAACACGCGGCGAGGCGTCGCTGCATGGCCGGAGGGCCGTAACCGGAGTCTCCGGAAAATGAAAAACGACGACCTCGGCCTTAGTTTACTCCATGTTCACCGAAGTGCAGCGGTACTGTTTCGGTTCTACACGTCTCTGGACCACGCCGGGTCGACGGGTCTCCCGATCGGTTCCGGTGCCCTCCGCAAGCGTCGCCATGAGCTACTCGTAGTCGCGGGGGCCGAAGATCGAGGTGCCGAGCCGGAGCATGGTGCTTCCCTCTTCGATGGCCACCTCAAAATCGTTGCTCATCCCAATGGAGAGCTCCTGCATCTCGACCCGCGGATTGTCGGCTGCGTCGTAGGTCTCGAACAACTCGCGCATGCGCTTGAACTCGCCCCGCACGTCCTCCGGGTCCTCCACGAACGAGGCCAGGGCCATCAGGCCCTTGATGGCGAGATGGTCGTACCGCGCGCAGTGGTCGAGGTACTCGTGCGTGTCATCGGGATCGAGGCCGTACTTCTGCCCCTCGCCCGTGATGTTAACCTGTACGAGGCAGGGAATCACGCGGTCGTTCTTGGCCGCTCGCTTGTTAAGCTCCTTTGCGAGGCGGGGGCTGTCGAGCGCGTCGAACCAGTCGGCGTGGCGGGCGACGAACTTGGCCTTGTTGCGCTGGAGGTGGCCTACCATGTGCCACTTGAGGTCCCCGCCTTCGAACGCCCCGGGTTGGGCCTTTGCCTTGTCGCGCAGTTGCCGGGCCCGGTTTTCGCCGAAGTGATCGAGCCCCGCGGCTTTGCCCGACTCAATGGCCTGCATCGGAAAGGTTTTGGAGATGGCGACGATGGTAATCTCGTCGGAGGACCGGTCGGCGCGTTTGCAGGCCCGAGCAATGCGCTCGCGGACGGAGCGGACCCGCTCGCCAACGGCCTCGGGACGAACTTGCTCGTTGATCTCCGGCGTGGCGTCCGGAATCTTGTTCATGTTCGAGGAAGCATTGGGTGAGGAATGAGGCGCACGGAGGGTGTCTGTTCGTATCAAATGCGGCCCTGCTTGATCCGGTATGCGCCGGTTCTTGAGGTCGGAAGGTTGAAGGTTGGAAGATGAGAAGATTGAAGAAGGGGAAGGGCTTGGACGGCGGAGCGTCTGGGGGCCGAGACTGCTTTGGCCCCAAACATAGACAATTTTCCTTGTTCAACCTTCCAATATTCCAATCTTCTATCTTCAATCCATCGGGAGAGGCAGGCGCCCCCGATGAATGGCACACAGGTCCGGGCTCAGCACAACACGACGCTCAGGGAACGATGTCACTGCGTCGGCTGCACGTCGAACGACACGACGCGGCTGCCCTGAGTGACGACGTGGATGCGAATGGGCCGGCAGCATACGCCACAGTCTTCGATGTAGGTCTGCTCACGCACCGACGGATCGACGAGCACGGCGGTCGTTTCCCAGCAGTGGGGACACGTGAAAGTCTGTTCGCGGACATTCATGGGGAGGACCCGTTGAGTGAAAAGAACAGTCACGTTTCGGCCCGCAGCACGTCGAGCGGTGGGCGGTCGTAGAGGCCGCGGCTGTTCCAAAGGCCAATGCCGACCGTGACGGCAATAGCGACGGCGAATCCGATGAGGAGCGGAACTGGAGCGACGACGAAGGGGCCCTCAAAGACAAAGTACGAAAGACTCCACGCGGCGATGAGGGCTAGCAGCAGGCCGGTGACCGCCGCGAAGGCGCCGAGGAAGAGGTACTCCACCGTCGTGATCGTCTGCACGGTGCGGCGCGAGGCCCCGAGGGTCTTGAGCAGCACGCTCTCTTCGGCCCGCTGGTAGCGGCTCACCACCACCGCTCCAGCCAGCACGATGAGGCCCGTAAAGACGCTGAAGAGTGCCATGAACCGGATCACGTACGCGAGACGACCAAACAACTCGCGGAACGTGGACAGGACGAGGGAGAGGTCGATGGCCGAGACGTTGGGGTATTGCTGCACGACCTCCCCCTGCACCCGAGCGGACATGTCTTCGTCGGCAGTCCGACTGAGAAGGACGTTAGTCTGCGGCGCGGCCTCGAGGACCCCTTCAGGGAAGACCACAAAGTAGTTGGTGCCGATCCGCTGCCAGTTCACCTTGCGAAGGCTGGAGATATAGGTCGTCACGGGACGCCCCTGCACGTCGAAGGTCAGGGTGTCGCCGAGATTCACGTTTAACTCCTCGCGGGCCATTTCCTGCTCCATCGAGATGGGCACTGGCCGGCCCGACTGCAGGGGATTGCCCTCCACCTTGCCGACGAAGTCCCCCGCCACGAGCGTCTCGCTCTCGCTGAGGTGATCGCGGTACGTGACCCGGTACTGCCGCTCGTAGGCCCAGTTCACATCCACCGTCGAGTCGCGCCGGAGGGCCTCAATGGTGCGGCCCTGAATCGTCTGCAGGCGGGTCGTTACAATCGGCTCGCGAGCCAGGACGGGGGCGCCGGCCTCCTTCACGGCGTCCGCTACGCCGTCGATCTGGTCGTTCTGGATGTCGAACAGAACGATGTTGGGTCGATTCTCGCCCCCGGCCACCTGGATTTGCTCCAGCAGCGTGCGCTCCACGAGCACGAGGGTCATGATAAGGAAGACGCCCAGACCCAGCGTGAGCAGCAGGACGGTCGTTTGGTTGTGGGGGCGGTACAGGTTGGCCAAGCCTTGCCGCCAGGGGTACGACCAGGAGGTGGGAAAGAAGCGGCGCACGCCCGCCATGATGCCGCGGGCCACGAGGGCGAGCACGCCGAACACGACGCCCACGCTCACCGCGTACCCGAGCCCGATCTTCCACGTCGGCGCCTGCAGCACCGCGACGCTTGAAACCGCCGCCGCCACGGCGGCGGCAACCGCCCACCGCGCCGGATCGCGCCACCCGCCGGACGAGGACTCCACCTCGGTGCGCAGGGCCTGCAGGGGAGAAACGCCGCGCACCTCCAGCAGTGGCCACAGCGCGAAGAGGAGCGTTACCCCCAGGCCCACGATCAGTCCCAGGCCCACGGCGGTCCACGACACCGCGAAGGTCACCTCGACGGGGAGAAAATCCTGCAGCAGGCGCGGCACGAACGCCTGCAGGCCTACGCCCAGGAGGCTGCCGAGGCTCGCCCCGATCAGGCCGAGCACGCCGGCCTGCGCGAGGTAGACCTGAAAGGTCCGCCGGGCCTTGGCCCCGAGGCAGCGCAGGACAGCGATAGACGTGAGGCGGCGCTGGACATACACGTGAATCGCGCTCGCGACCCCGAGGCTGCCCAGCAGCAGTGCAATGAAGCCGGCAAGGCCCAGGAACCGGTATAGGTCCCCAAGCCCCTCCTGCCAGTTTGCAGTCTCTTCTTCGACCGTATCCTCGTCGAGGTCGTGCCGATCCAGATACGGCTCGATGCCGGCGACAACCCGCTGAACGTCGCGCCCCTCCTCGAATTTGAAGAGGGCCTCGTACTCCACCCGACTTCCGCGGCCGAACAGGGACGTGTCAAGCCCGGCGCGGGGCAGATATATGCGGGGACTGGCGGCCGAGGTGAAGCCCGATTCGCCCGGCGCCTGCTCCAGCTCGCCGACGATGGGGTAATGCACGTCGCCAATGCGGACGGAGTCGCCCACCTGCACGTCGAACTGGCGCAGCAACGTTCCGTCCACGAGCGCCCCACCCTGTTCCTGATACCGGGCCGAGGCGCTTTCCGGCCGGGTGTCGAGCACGCCGTAGAAGGGATAGTCGCCCTCCACGGCCCGCACGGCGGAGAGACGCGTGCCGCCGGTGGACGGAAAGTAGGCCATGGACGCGAAGGAGACGCGACGGGCCTGCGTGTCCCCAAGCGAGTCAAACAGCGCCTCGGTGGAGTCCGAAAAGGGCGCCTCCCCCTCGATCGTTAGATCGGCCCCGAGGAGCGTCTTGGACTCCCGGTCCACCGTGCGCGTCAGGTTTTCGCCGAAGCCCCGGATGGCCACGAGGGCCGCCACGCCCAGCACCATGGCCGACAGATACAGGGCGAGGCGCGCGCGGCTGCCGCGGCTGTCGCGCCACGCCATCTTCAGGGTCCAAGGGATGTTGCTGCTCATGTAGGATCAAGGAAGAATCAAGGGACAAAACGCCCGAGCGGAAAGAGATGCGTGACTCATGATACGCGACTAGGGACGTATCCTGTGGGGAGACATCGCGCTCACGCATCACGCCTCATGGTTCAATACACGACGTGTCCGTCTCTCCGGGTACTAGCGCAGCTTTGTGTCGCCGAACCGCTCCCCAAGGTCCTGACACAGCGCCTCCAGGTGCTCCCGATCGGTGGTGCCGTACGCCCCAAGCGCGTCCGAGTCCACGTCAAGCACGGCCAGCAGGTCATCGTCAGGCGTGAGGACGGGCACGACGATCTCCGACTGGGTGGACGACTGGCAGGCGATGTGATCCGGGGCCTCCGATACGTCCGGCCAGAGCTGCGTCTCGCGGGTGCGGGCCGCCGCGCCACACACGCCGCGGTCGAAGTCAATCTGGAGGCAGCCGTGCGGGCCCTGGTACGGCCCCACGAGCAGCTGGCGGTCGCCCACGGCCCGGTAGAACCCCGTCCAGTCGTAGTACTCGAACGAATGGTGGAGCTCGCAGGCTACCGTCGCCATCGCCGCGATCCAGTCGGTCTGCTCGTTGAGCAGGGCGTCGATGCGGCGGCGCGTGTCGGTGTACCGCTCTGTCTTCGTCGAGATCGTGTCCGTTGCCGAATTGGTGGGGGGCATGGGAGAGCAGGGGTCGAGTTTGTACACGAGACTTCAGGTTGTCCACCGCAGTCGGGGGTCCTGATACCGAGCCGTGCGGTAGGCACGGACGCCTGAGCGTTTGGGCGTGTGAGAGAAACGTCCACACTCCCACACTCGATTTCCATCCGTCGGGGCCGCCCTGTGTGCGGTCGGCAGAGACAATTTTTCGAACGTCTCCCCGTATTGAGAAA
>CAZMDV010000099.1:0-8611 GCA_964564875.1 uncultured Salinivenus sp. | reverse complement strand
CAATTGGTATAAGCCCTCCGGGTCGGTCCTGGATTTCTCGATTGAGCCGAGAGGGGCTCTCACAACCTGTTCGGCGGATGGATACGAAGCCGAGACACAGTGGGCGAAGTACACGAACGACGCCCAAACGAGCCCTGTAGCGGGGGCCGAGCACGAGCGAGGTCATGCCCTTGGCGAGCTACCGGGTGAGTGCAGAAGTCGTTCTGTACGAGATCCACGAAGTCGGAGGCCGTAGACAGTCTGCCGAACAGGTTTTCACCGCTCCACATTCAGGAAGCGAGCGTTGATGGCGACGATCACGGTGCTCAGGCTCATGAGCGCCGCCCCGATGGCCGGGCCGAACACGATGCCCCATCCGTACAGCACCCCCGCTGCCACTGGGATCGCGAAGATATTGTAGCCGGCGGCCCACCATAGATTTTGGACCATCTTGCCGTAGGTCGCCCGGGCCAGGCGGAGGATGGCCGTCACGTCCTGCGGGTTGTTGCGTACGAGGACGATGTCAGCCGTCTCGACGGCCACGTCCGTACCTGCTCCGATGGCAATGCCGACGTCGGACGTAGCCAATGCGGGGGCGTCGTTCACGCCGTCGCCCACCATCGCGGTGGTGAGCCCGCGGGCCTGTACTTCTTTCACCTTGTCGGCCTTCTCGTCGGGGAGCACCTCGGCGAAGTAGTCATCAAGGTCGAGCTCACCCGCGACCCACTCGGCCACCTGCTCGTTGTCGCCGGTGAGCATCATGACCTGAATGCCCATATTCTTAAGTGCCGCGACGGCTTCCTTCGACTCTTCCCGGATCACGTCGGCGAGCGCCACGGCCCCGGCCAGTTCATCGTCGATCAGAACGAAGACAACGGTTTTGCCTTGTCCAGAGAGCTCCTCGTACCGGCCGTCGCTCATCTCGTAGCCGTTCTCGCGAAGGTAGCCCGGGCTCACGATCTTGACGTCGTTGCCGTCGACGCGGCCCTCGGCGCCTTTGCCGGGAATCGAGTTGAAGCCCTGAACCGAAGGCGGGCTATCAACGGCGTCCACGATGCCCTTGGCAATCGGGTGCTCGGAATGGCTCTCAACCGCGGCGGCGTAGCGGAGCAGCTCCTCCTCCGCCATGCCGTCGAAGCTGAGCGTGTCGGTCACGCCGAAGCGGCCCTCGGTGAGCGTGCCCGTCTTGTCGAAGATCACCGCCCGCAAGTTGCGAGCGGCCTCGAAGGCCGTGCGGTCGCGGATGAGCAGGCCGTTCTGGGCCGACTTGGCTGTCGAGACCGCCACCACGAGCGGGATGGCCAACCCGAGCGCGTGCGGGCAGGCGATCACCATCACCGTCACCGTCCGCTCCAGCGCATACGCGAAGTCCACGCCCACGATGCCGGACCACACGAACAGCGTGACGGCACCGCCGCCGAGCGCCACGGCCGTCAGCCAGGCGGCCGCCCGGTTCGCCAGATTCTGCGTTTTGGATTTGGTCTCTTGGGCCTCCCGCACCATGTCGATCACCTGGGAGAGATATCCCTCCTCACCGGCCTTCTGCACCTCGACGGTGAGCGAGCCCTCGCCGTTGATCGCCCCGCCGATCACCTCGTCGCCTTCCTCCTTCGAGACGGGGACCGACTCGCCGGTCAGCATCGCCTCGTTGACTGCAGACCGGCCCTCGACCACCTCACCGTCGGCCGGGATCTTCTCGCCGGGCCGAATGAGCACCTGATCTTCATGCCGGAGCTCGTCCAGGGACACCTCCTCGGTGTCGCCGCTCTCGGTAAGCCGGTGGGCCGTCTGCGGCATCAGCTTGGCCAGCTCCTCCAGCGCCTTCGAGGCCCCCATCACCGAGCGCATCTCGATCCAGTGCCCCACCAGCATCACGTCGATCAGCGTGGCCAGCTCCCAGAAGAAAATCTTTCCCGCAAGCCCGAAGACGACGGCGCTCGAATAGACGTAGGCCGTCGTTATGGCCACGGCGATCAGCGTCATCATGCCGGGTTCCCAGCCACTGAGCTCCTCGTAGATGCCCTTCAGGAAGGGCCACCCGCCGTAGACAAAGACCGCCGAGGAGAAGCCCCAAAGAACCACGAGGTCTCCCGGAAACTGGAGCGCCTCCCCAATTCCCAGCACGCTCTGAATCAGTGGCGAGAGCGCCAAAATCGGGATCGTGAGGACGAGCGAGATCCAGAACCGCCTTCGGAAATCGGCAACCATGTGGGCGTGGTGGCCGCCGCCGTCCCCATGGCCGTCCTGCTCGGGGACGGGGGGCCTCGCATCTCGGGGGGAGTCGTCGTTCATGGCTCAGAGGGGCGGCTAGATGTGGGCTGTGAGGTGCATAGGCGGCCCGCTTGCGAGACACGCCTGCGCCCCGCATGTGGACCTATTCGCGCGAGCGTGAGGACCAGTGCACGGCTTGGATCCGCCAGTCGTCACCGTTTCGGCGCAGGACGATCAGACCGGCGGACCGGAGGTCGTAGGTCTGATCCTTGAAGGTGCCGTACAACCGTCTCGTCGAGGTTACCCAGGCGACGTCGTCCATCCCCCGAATCTGCCGGGAAGTGGTCTCCCGATTGAGGGCACTTAAAAAGGCGTGGTCGCTGTGGAAGTGCTGACCGAGGTATTCGGTGCGGGTCTCTCGGCCGCCCCCTTCGAGAATGACGGCGTCCGGCGCGAGCAGACGGGCCACCGCAGCGCTATCGCCGTCGACGAGAGCCGCGTAGAACCGATCCACCGTCTGGGCAACGGCCGAAGAGTCGATCGGCTGCGATCCCGTGGTCTTAGTAGCACTCGTCTGCCCCACCGCTCCGATGGGGGTTCCAACTCCGAGGAGCCCGATAGTAAGCGCCGTGAGGCCCAAAATGCGTCGAGATAAAATGTGCACAAGTTTATGCCCTTTGGACGTACTACGTCGTCCAGTGTGATTTTGTGGGCAAACGCGCGATCTCGGGAATTAGGGTTGAGAGCCCAGTACAGAGAGGAGGCTGTTTTTCCAACAGGATCGTTCCCAAAGGTTCACTGTGCACGTCTTCGAGTTGGTTCCGTTGCTACGTCGAGTGATGTTGAAAGCAAAACGAAGACGCAGAGACGACCGGAACCCGGGGCATTGCCCGAACACCCAGAGCGCATTAAGCGGAGACCGCGAATCTTGGAGACCTCATCGGGATTGGGGATCGTCGTGCATAGCACCAGGACTTACGCAGTTAATACCAGATGCGAAATTTCGCTGTGGATTTTGCTTCTCCCGTGGACGTAGGGAGGACCTGCGGGTCGTCCCTACATGGGCCTGATCGGCTTACATAAACGATTCTCCGAGACCCTCGACGCAATAAACCTGCACATCGATTTACCGCAGATGGTATAATGAGGAGAAATCCACCAAGGAGCCAAAATCGGGGCACTTCAGACCTCCGAAGTTCGGAAACTTCGGAGGTCTCCGGCCAAATGCGTAAGTCCTATTGTAGAATTTCGCTGCGGACACGCTTTCGGGAGAAGGGGACTGCTTTGTACGTAGAGTAGGGACTTCCCCCATGATGGTGTGAGGGTTTTTCCTACCTTGCGTGCCCGTTCCTCTCATCACACTTTCCCTCCCCGAACGTCGTCCGGCCCGACCGGAGGTGTCCCCTCAGTTCTCGGCCACGATCACGATCCCGCGCATCCCCACCCCGGCGTGGGGCGTGCACTCGTAGCGGTACTCGCCCGGCGCGTCGAACGTATGGGAGAACTCCGCTCCCTCCTCCCCGCGGAGGGACGTGCGGACGTCCGCATTCGCGAACGCCACGTCGTGGAGTCCGCCCCGACCCGTCCAGCGCCACCGGACCGCCGTGCCCGGATCGACGCGGACGGCCGCCGGGCCGTACTGCAGTCCATCCCCGGCGCCGACCTCGATCACGACCTCGTCCTGGCCGGTCCGGTCTTCAACGGCGTCAAATCCACGCGCGCCCCGAAGCCACCGTTTGGTTTCGTCGGTGAGCGAGAGGCCTTCGAAGTCCGCCTCGCCGGCCCCCTCATTTTCGGGCACGGCCTCGCCTTTGTCCATGGCTGCCCGCATCGTCTCCTGCATCGTCCGGCAGAGACTCCGCATCTGTTCGGGATCCATTCCTCTCATCGCCCCCATCTGCTCATGCATCGAGCGCATTCGCGTGCGCCGGTCTCCGTCGCCGTGCATGCCTCCCATTTTCCCGCCCATCATGCCTCTTCCCATGCGACCTCGGGAGCGACCTCGGGACGCCTCCGACGCCCCCTCCGCACCCCCATCTGCCCCGCCCATCATGGACTGCATCGAGCGGTGCATGCCCGCCATCGTGCCCATCATGGACCGGCAGCGCCGCAGTCCGGCCTCGCCGTCAAAGGCGTCGCCGCTATCCACACGAGCACCTCTCATCATGGAACCGTCGCCGCCCTGTACGTGCTGACCATTTCCCATGCTCTCCCCATGCATGCCGCCGCTCATCATCCCCATGGGTCCGGCGCCCCCGGCGCTCATGCGGCCTCCCATCCAGGCCAGGACGAGCAGAAGCCCACCTCCGAGAACGAGAAGGAGACGCGTGCCTGTGCTCCACGTGTTGTGCGTGCTCATGTCGATCAACCAGTGTCGGTAAGAAAGAGTGTGAAGGCCGAAGCCGTTAGCGCCAGACGCGCACGCCGAACACGAACGCCCCATCGCTGGTGTCGGCACCTGCCAAGTCCGCCGTCTCGCCAAAGCGCCAGTTTTGGTCGTACCCGATGTAGGGGGCGAACTTGCGGTGGAACTCGTAGCGCAGTCGCACGCCCGCGTTGAGGTTATTCACACCGGTGCCGACGCCCCACTCCGGCACGTCCTGCAGGGCGGCGTTCACCTCCACCTCCGGCTCCAGCGCAAGCCGCTGCGTAAAGAGGAACGAGTAGGCCGCTACGAAGCTGGCAGACACGTTTCCCTCGTCGCTCACGTACAGCGTGGGTTCGACCTCGAACTGGTAGGGCGCCCGCCCCTGAAATCCCACCGCAAGGTGGCCGCGGGTCTTCCCCCCTTCTTCCCAGCTCCGGTCCACCCGCGCCCCGCCCACCACGTCGAAGTAGGGCGAGATCAGCCGCCCGTAGAGGGCCTCAAGCTCGGTCTCCCCCGCCCGCTCCAGGGTCGACTGCTCTCCCTCGGCGCGGAGCCAGAGACGGTTAAAGTCTCCGCCCACGTAGCCAACTGCCTCCAGAGCCACCGGGCGCTCGGCCGGCGCGGGGGCGTACTCCAGTTGGTCGAAGAGGATTTTCGCGAAGGTCTTGCTGTCGGTCGTCTGCGCGCGGGTCTGCGGGGGAAAAGCAACCCCCAGAAGCAGAGCCGCGGCCATGGCCGTGAGTGTCGTTTTGAGACTTGTCATCGGTTGGTGGGGATACTGGTCAAAAGGGACGAGAGTGGATCCGGCTCCGGGCGACTACGCGGGCAGGTCGTAATAGAAGTCTTCCTTCTGCTCCTCGGGGGGCTCGACGTAGAACACCCGCGCCATGCCAGCCTTCATGTGCCAGATGATGTGGCAGTGGAAGAACCACGGCCCCGGCTCGTCGCCGTCGATGAGAAGCGAGACGCGCTCGGCCGGCTTCACGAGAATGGTGTCGAGGAGAGGGGCCCGCTCGCCGTGCCCGTTCTCCAGTTCCATGAACATCCCGTGCAGGTGCATCGGGTGGTTCATCATCGTGTCGTTCACGATGGTGAGGCGGGCTCTCTCTCCTCGATTGATGCGGACGGGACCGGCGTCAGAAAACTTCGTGCCGTCGATCGACCAGATGAAACGCTCCATGTTGCCGGTCAGGTGCAGTTCAATCTCCCGATCGGGTGCCCGGAACTCGTCTTTCTCGTCGAGCGCCCGGAGCTGGTCGTAGGTGAGTACGCGGCGGCCGTCGTCCCCCAGGCCCACGCCCGGCTCGTGCAGCCGCGATCGCGTCATCATCGGCACGCCGGCCTCCGCCGGGCCATGGTCGTTGTCGGGGTCGTGGCGCACCGGCTCCGGGAGCGTACCGGGCGGACGGAGGGCACTTTCGCTCCTGTCATCCTCCTTCGAGGCCATGCTCTCGGCCGCGCCGTCCGTGGCCATGCCTTTCATTTCTTCACCGTCCCCGTGCATCATGCCCATGTCGGCCATGGTGAGCTTCGGGCGTTCCCGTTCCTCGGGCACGGGCGCCTCCATGTCCTCTTCCGGCGCGAGGGTGCCGCGGGCGTAGCCGCTCCGGCTCAGGGACTCGGCAAAGACCGCGTAGGCGCGGTCCTCGGTCGGCTCGACGATCACGTCGTAGCGCTCGGCGGTCCCGATCCGGAACTCGTCGGTCGTGACCGGCTCGACGTTTTGCCCGCTTGCCTGCACGACCTCCATCTCCAGGCCCGGAACGCGCACGTCGAAAATGGTGGCGAAGCTCGCGTTGATGAAGCGCAGGCGCACCCGCTCGCCCGGCTCGAAGAGGCCGGTCCAGTTGTCGGCGGGGGCCTGGCCGTTCATCAGATAGGTGTACGTGTGGCCCCGGACGGACTGCAGGTCGGTGGGGCTCATCCGCATCCGCTTCCAGGCCAGACGGTCTTTGAGGGTGCTAAAGAAGCCCTGCTCCGAAACGTCCGACCAGAACTCCCCCACGGTGCGCTTCTGGAAGTTATAGTACTCCTCTCCCTTCTTGAGATTGGCGAAAATCTGGTTCGGGTCCTGAAAGGTCCAGTCGGTGAGGACGACCACCAGCTCGCGGTCGTAGTCGAAGGGCTGCTCCCCGGCGGGGTCGATGAGAAGCGGCCCGAGCTGGCCGAGCTGCTCCTGCACGCCGGAGTGGCTGTGGTACCAGTAGGTCCCGTACTGGCGGATCTCGAACGGCCCCGCCTCGAACGTCTCGCCGGGCGGCACGCCGGGATAGTTTACCTCGGGCACCCCGTCGTACGGATTGGGAATGAGGAGGCCGTGCCAGTGAATCGAGCTCGTCTCGTCGAGCGTGTTGTGGTAGCGGAGCACCACGTCTTCGCCCTCCTGGAGGCGAATCAGCGGGCCCGGCACCGTGCCGTTGAGCGTGATTGCGCTCGTGCGCTGGCTGGCCACCTCGATGGGCGACCGGGCGATGGTCAGGTCGTACTCGACGCGGCTGCCCACGCGGCGCGTCGGCTCCAGGCCGGTCAGGCCCGTCCGGGCTCGGCCCGAGGTATCGGGCGCCGAGGGGCGGGCCCAGGCGGGGGCCAGGGACTGCACGCCGGCCAGCACGCTCAGGGCACCGGCGGTGCGCAAAAAGTCACGGCGCGTGACCGGCGATTCAGAGGACGAACCGTTCGAAGACGGAGGAGAGTCAGGAGTTGACGAATGGGTCTTCTTGTTCGTAGACATACGATGGGGGTATGCTTGTGGCGTTGAGGCGAAACGGGAAGACGTAAGGCGCCGCTCTGGGCGCGCTACGGAGATAGATGTCCCGTTCCGTTCACTCTAGCCACACCCTGACCTGGGCGTGAAGACGACGGACGGAGTGGATTGCGCTCCGTGCAGACAAGAGACGAGAGGAGAGGACCCTGCGGGCCGAACCAAACCGACGGGTTGGCTCGACGCCCCCGCTCGTCCTCAGGAGATCCTCCGACGCCGCCTCGTCCGTGAGGGCGTCCTGGCCGGCGTGATGCGACAGGCGGGCGGCCGACGTCGCTCCCATCGTCCCATCGCAGTGCTGCGCCGTCCCGGGCTCGCCGCAGTGCTCCGGCGACATCGGGAGCGGGGACACACACCCGGCATGGACGGTGGGGCCTCCCCACCCCAGCGCAAACAGCAGGACCACGAGCGCCGTGCTGAGCCGGTCTGTGGAGGAGGCGTCGGTCACGCAGCGTCGGTTTTTTGTTCGAAGGGTGGTGCGTATGGGGGGTAGGGGTACATGTTTCCATGAACCGGGGGCACTCCCGGCAGGGTTGGCCCCGTCCGGAAGTGTCGACGGGTCACCCCGTCTTCACTAATTGTCTTTGGAAGCAGAGACGGTCAGGGTTCCCTCCATGCCCATCTCGTAGTGCTTCTGGCCGCCCGTCGTCTCGAAGCAGGCGATGGTGTACGTGCCGGCCTTCGACTCGGGAAGCGTGAATGTCATGGAGCCAGTGCCGCCGGGCGGAAGTTCAAACTCGTTCTCGTGGTGCTCTTCCTCCTCCTCTTCCTCCTCGTGCTCTTCCTCCTCATGCTCTTCCGTCTGCTTATGCTTCTCGATCGAGACGCCGCTGAAGAGATTCTGCCGAAATCCGTCCTTGTCGCCCGCAATGGTATCGCCAACGACGAAGTAGTGCTCTACGCTTCCCGCATTGGTGAGCTGCAGGGTGACCTCCTGTCCGGCGGGCACGGTGATGCTGGACGGCTGGTAGGCATGGTCTGTCATCGTGACCTCGATCGTATCTGGAGACGCCGAAGTCATTTCACGGGTCTCCTCCGTCTCCGCCGCTTGGTCGCCGTCCCCACCACAGGCAATCAGCATGAGCGCTACGCCGGCGAGTAGCGCCGCCCGCAAGTACGTGCAAACGGAGGAGAAACGGAGACATCGGTTCATCATGATCGGTGTTCAGGTTGTTCAAGGGGTGTGAATCGTTCTGCCACGCCCACCGGACAGGGGAGGCATCTGTTCCGTCTTTTTCGAACTAAAGCGCGGCCGCCGACAGGCGTCGCAGAAGCACCGTGCCGGCGCCGTC